>CAZMKX010000839.1:0-1795 GCA_964566375.1 uncultured Myxococcales bacterium | reverse complement strand
AGTGGATGTTGTTGTAGCGCAGGCCGCTGTTCGCGATGCGGTCCATCGCCGGCGTCGGGATCACGCCGCCGAACGTGCTCGGAACGCCGAAGCCGGCGTCGTCGGTGATGATCAGAAGCACGTTTGGCGCCTGCTTGGGCGGCACGATGCGCGGGGCCCACCACGCTTTCGAATTCAGCGCGTCGTCCTTGATCACGCCGCCGAACTTCGGGTCGGGCGCGGGAAGCTGCTTGCCGTCGATCGTCGTCGTCGCCGCGGGCGAGCCCGGCGGCGGCGACTGCTGCTGCGCGTAGGCGGGCGCTGCGATCGCGATCGCAGCGAGGGTCGCTGCGAGACGGAGCGCGCGTGCCCCACTTCGAACTTCGAGCTTTGCCATGTTCCGAGAGCCTCCCGTGAACGCGCGAGAGCCTCGCCCGCGCTCGAGCGCGAGCAACGCCTGCCTCACGACGTGATCGATCGCGGAATCCTGTAGGGCGCTTGCGCCGGACAAACAAGAGTAGGGTCCGCTCACCCGACGACTTGTCCTGTCGCGCCAGGGCGCTTTGCCAGCCGCACACCCGAACCCCGAAAGACGGGGCAAGGGCGCTCAGGCGGGCAGGCGCGCGACGAGGGCGTCGAGATGCGCGGCGTTCGCCTCCTCGAGGTCTGCCGAGCGCTCGAGCGCCGTGCGTGCGCTGGCGTCGCTGAGCGCGGCGGCCATCGCGCGCCAGGCGCCCCCGCCGGTCCGCTCGGCGATCGCCTGCAGGCGAAGCTGGTCGCGGATCGAGAGCGGCTGGAGCGCCGCGAAGTAGGCCTCGCGCGTGCTCACGAGCGGCGTCTCGAGCTTCTCGCGCCCCGCCGCATCGAGCGCGAAGATGCGCTCCGCCGTGGCCGCGATCTCGTTCTCGCGCGCCGCGCACTCGAGCAGACCTTTGGCGTGCGCGGGCAGCTCCTCGGCCCACTTCTCGTAACGGCCCGCCGCGGTGCGCTCGAGCAGCGCCAGAAAGCGCGGCCGCGAGGGCTCCGGCACCGAAGTGACGACCTGCAGCAACAGCGAGGCGATGTCGGGAAGCGCGTTCTCGGCCATGGGGACCTCCGCTCGGGTTCGAGCCGGGCTCAGAGTCGCACGGACAAGGCCTTGAGGTCGACGAACGTCGTCAGCCATTGTCCGGGCTGCAGAAGCTGGCGCCGGGCTCCGGCGCCGCGCTCCAGCCCGGTCATCTGCGCATCGTACACGCCGAGGAAGAGGTTCGACGTGACGAGCAGGCCGCCGGGCCGGAGCAGCGCGCGAAACCGCGCAACCTCGTCGGGCGAGGGAATGGAGGCGTCGTAGAACACCAGGTCGTAGCCGGGCTCGAGCCCGCCGAGCGCGTCGGGCGAGCGGCCGACGCGAATGCGGACGCGCTCGGCGACCCGCGCGCGCACGAGCTGGCGCAAGGCCAGGTCCGCGTGCGCGGGATCGGCCTCGATCGAGTCGACTCGGCCGTCGGGCATCCCGTGCGCGAGCCACGCGGCGGTGTAGCCGAGCGCGGTCCCGATTTCGAGCGCTCGGCGCGCCCGAACCGACCGCGCGAGCACCGCGAGCAGCGAGCCGTTGCTCGAGGCGTAGGCCTCGCAGCCGTGCTCGGCGCGGTGGCGCTCGGTGGCGGCGTGGATCTCGCCGAACGGATCGACCGCGCGCAGCTCGCGGGCGATCCAGTCGCGCGCCTCGCGCTCGCTCGCGGGCTCTGGCGCGCTCACGATCCGGTGCTCTTCCGCAGCCGCCAGCGGAAGTCGCAGTACGGCGCACCTTCCATCCGGGTCTGCGTGCGCGCGA
>CAZMKX010000838.1:0-1798 GCA_964566375.1 uncultured Myxococcales bacterium | reverse complement strand
GTCCTGGTCTACGTGGGTATCGTGGTCGCCTTCGAGTCGTCGATCGGCTACTTCCAGCCGAAGGCCGGCACGACGCTCGTGATCACGACGTTCGACACGGACGGAACCTCGCACGAGCGTGTCGTCGCGCGGCTCGAGAGCGACGGCAAGCTCTACGTCGCGGCGAATCACTGGCCGCGCGCGTGGTACCGGCGCGCCCTCGCGAATCCGGACGTGCAGGTCACGGTGGACGACGTGAAGACGGACTACCGCGCGGTTCCCGTCACCGGCGCCGAGCACGAGCGCGTGGACGCGGACAACCGGCTTCCGCTCCCGTTCCGCTTCGTGACCGGGTTTCCGCCGCGCTATTTCCTGCGGCTCGATCCGCGCTAGGCTCCGCCGGCGCGGAGATCCTCGCGCGTGACGGGCAGGCTCCGCACGCGCCTCCCGGTGGCGGCGAAGATCGCGTTCGCGACGGCGGGCGCGATCAGCGCGGTGCCGGTCTCGCCGATTCCACCCGGCGGCTCGCCGCTCTCGACGAGGTGCACGTCGATGCGCGGCGCGTCGTGCATGCGCACGACGCGACAGTCGTGGAAGTTCGACTGCTCGACGCGGCCGCCGGCGATCGTCACGGCGTCGAACAGGACCGGCGACAGCCCGAACAGCACGCCGCCCTCGATCTGCGTCGCGACGTGCGCGGGATTCACCGCCAGGCCGCAGTCGATCGCGCAGGTCACACGCTCGACGCGAACCGCTCCGGCGGGCGGAACGGTGACGTCCGCGACGACGGCGAGGTAGCTGCCGAAGACGCGCGCCACGGCGAGGCCGCGGCCGCGGCCGTTCGCGAGCGGCGCCCCCCACCCCGCTTCGACGGCCGCCTTCTCGAGCACGGCCTTCGCGCGCGGCGATTTCGCGAGCGCGCGGCGGCGGAATTCGAGCGGATCGACGCCAGCCGCGTGCGCGAGCTCGTCGACGAAGCTCTCGACCACGAACACGTTGTGCGTCGCGCCCACGCCGCGCCACCAGCCGGTGGGCACACCGCGCGGCTCGACGCGCGCGTACTCGACGCGCAGGTTCGCGACGTCGTACGGGAGCTCGCGCGCGCACTCGACCGCGTCGTCGTCGATGCCGTCGCCGCGCAGCTCCTCGGGCGCATAGCGCGCCATCACGCTCGAGCCGGCGATGCGGTGCGTCCAGGCGACGATGCGCCCGTCGGCGTCGAGCCCCGCCGCGAGTCGGTCCTCGTAAGCCGGCCGGTACAGGTCGTGCTGGAGGTCCTCTTCGCGCGTCCAGACGATCTTCACCGGCGCGTCGACCTGCGCGGCGATTCGCGCGGCCTGCACGATGAAGTCGACCTCGAGCCTGCGGCCGAACGCGCTGCCGATGTACTGGTTGTGGACCTCGACCCTCTCGGGGGCGAGGCCGAGCGCCATCGCCACCGCCCGCTGCGCGCGCGCGGGCACTTGCGTTCCGACCCAGAGCGCGCAGCCGCCGTCGCGCACGTGCGCGACGCAGTTCGGCGGCTCCATCGGCGCGTGCGCGAGCAGCGGCGCGCGGTAGGTGGCGTGAACGCGCTTCGACGCGGTCGCGAGCGCGGACACCGCGTCGCCGCTGTCGCGCGCGACACGCCCCGGTGACGCCGCGGCCCGGGCCAGGTCCGCGCGAATCTCGCGCATTCCCACCTTCGCGTGCGCGCCCTCGTTCCAGCGCACGGCCAGTGCGTCGAGACCGCGCTTCGCCGCCCAGAAGTGATCGCCGATGACAGCCACCGCGTCGTCGAGCTTCACGACCTGCCGCACGCCGGGCACGAGCCGCGCCT
>CAZMKX010000837.1:0-1805 GCA_964566375.1 uncultured Myxococcales bacterium | reverse complement strand
CGGATCGAGATCCGCGACGGCGAGCTGTACGTCGAGCTGAGGGAGTGAGCGCCGCCGTCGCTGGCCGCTGAGCCGCGCGACGTCGGATGCGACCGAGAGGCACGCGCCGATCTCGAGCGCGAGCGGGTCGAAGCGCCACCGCGCGGATACCGGGCACGCGGGCCCGGCGGCGCAACGCCACCGTTCGATCGAACAGAACGATTGACATTTGTTGTTCGTTTGAACAGGATGCCGCCATGCCTGCCCGAGCCCGAGCCCCGCGACCGAAGGCCCGCGCGCGCGCCGAGCGCGCACCGGCGCCCGAGCGGATCCTCTCCGCGGCGCTGCAGGCCTTCGCCACGCTCGGATTCGACGGCGCCACGACGCGCGCGATCGCGGGCGCGGCCGGCGTGCCGCAGGGACTCGTCACGTACCACTACGCGAGCAAGCAGGCGCTCTGGGAGGCTGCGGTCGACTGGGTGTTTCGCGCACTCGCGACCGACATCTCCGCGACGCTCGAGGCGCTTCGCGACGTCGACCCGGCGACGCGCCTGCGCGCCGTCATGAAACGCTTCGTGCGCTTCAGCGCCGCCCACCCCGAGCTGCACCGATTCATGGTGCACGAGGGGTCGCACGACGGCCCTCGCCTGCACTGGCTGGTCGATCGGCACCTGCGGCCGCTCTTCGAAGCGTCCACGGGTCTGATCCGGGCCGCCGCCCCGACCGCCGACGCGGCACACCTGCACTACCTGATGCTGGGCGCCGCGACGCACTCGTTCGCCGTCGCGCCGGAGTTCCGGCGCCTGACCCAGCGCGATCCGTTCGCACCAGCGATGGTCGAGGCCCAGGCGGCCAGCATCGTCGACCTGCTGATCGACGGCGCGCTCGCGCGCGACGCCGCCCGGCGCCGTACCCGCAAGCCCCGAAGAACATCGAAGCCTTCGGAAAGGAGAGGGAAGTGAATCGCGACGAGAGACGCGCCTTCGTGCGCGACCACCGCACCGCCGTCTTCGGCACGAACCGCAAGAGCCACGGTCCGGCGCAGTCGATCGTCTACTACGTGAGCGACGGCGACGACCTTCTCGTCTCCACGATGGGTGCTCGCGCCAAGGCGAAGGCGGTCGAGCGTCTCGGCAAGGTCTCGCTCTGCGTGCTCGACGAGAAGTGGCCGCCCTCCTATCTCGTCGTCTACGCCGACGCGAAGATCGAACGCGACCCGGGCGCGGTCGTCGACGTGATGATGCGCATCGCCGGCGTGATGGCCGGCAAGCCGATGCCCGAGAGCGTTCGCCCGATGGTCGAGCAGGGCGCGCTTCGCGAGGGCCGCGTCGTCGTCCGTCTCACGCCCTACCAGACGTTCCACTCGCCGCCGAAGCACGTGCACGACGCGCGCGACGTGAACGAAACCCTCACGCACGGCCTCGGCGATACACTGCCGTGGTGAATCGCGAAAGGACCTGAAGTGAAGCTCTGCACCTTCTCTCGAGCCGGCGTGACCCGCATCGGCATCGTTCTCGACGACGGAGTCGTCGATCTGTCCGTGGCGGCCCCGGAGCTGCCGCGCGAGATGGTGGCGTTCCTGGAAGCCGGCAAGGGAGCGCTTGCGCGCGCCAGGACCGCGGCGGCGAACGCGCGCGAACGCGTGCCGCTCGCCTCGGTCGTCCTCGAGGCGCCGATCCTGCGCCCGCCGAAGTTCCTCGCGATCGGCCTGAACTACGCGGACCACGTCGCCGAGGCGGGGCTCGAGACGCCGAAGTGGCCGACCGTCTTCAACAAGCAGAGCACCTGCGTGACTGGCCCGAAGAACGACGTGCACATGCCGCGCG
>CAZMKX010000836.1:0-1810 GCA_964566375.1 uncultured Myxococcales bacterium | reverse complement strand
CTCACCGTCCCGGTCGTCATCCAGTCGATCTCGGAGACGGTCATGCATCTCATCGACTCCGCGATGGTCGGCCAGCTCGGCGCCGCGCAGCTCGGCGCGATCGGCTTCGCGGGCATCTGGATCTGGACGCTCTTCGTTCCGTTCACCGGCACCGGGCAGGGAGTGCAGGCGTTCGTCTCGCGCCATGATGGCGCCGAGGAGCGCCACCTGGCGGGGCCGTGGATCTGGCAGGCGATCTGGCTGCTCGTGCCCGCGATGGTGCTCTGGATGTTCGCGATCGCGTTGTTCTTTCCGCTGCTCGTGCATTGGATCGGGCCCTCGCCCGAGCTCACCGCGGCCGCGATCGACTACGGCTACGCGCGCCTGCCCGGCGGCCCGGCGGTGGTGGCGAACTTCGTGCTGATCAGCTTCTTCCGGGGGGTGGGCGACACGCGCACGCCTCTCTACGCGGTTCTCGGCGGGATCGCGGTGAACATCGTCCTGGCGTACGGCTGGATCTTCGGCGAGCTCGGCATGCCCAAGCTCGGCGTCGCGGGCGCGGGGCTCGCGATGGCGGCGGGGAGCTGGACGATCCTGGCGATCCTGGCCTGGGCGACGCTGCGCCGGAAGACGCGCGAGCGCTACAACACCCAGCCGTGTCGCCCGGAGCGCGAGTCGATGCTGCGCTTCCTGCGCACCAGCGCCCCGATCGGCGGCCAGTGGCTGCTCGACATGACCACGTTCGCGATCTTCGGCTCGATCATCGCGCGCATGGGCGACGTCTCGATGGCGGCGAGCCAGGCCATGCTGCAGCTGCTCTCGATGTCGTTCATGCAGGCGTTCGCGATCTCGGTCGCGTCGGGCACGCTGGTCGGCCGCTACATCGGCTCGCGCGATCTCGATGCCGCCGAGCGCAGCTACCGCTCGGCGCAGGCGCTCGGCCTGGCACTGGCGGCGGTGGTGGCGATCCTGCTCGTGTCGGTACCGGAGCAGCTGCTCGGGATCTTCACGCGCGACCCGCGCGTGCTCGAGCTCGCGCGCCCGCTGCTCCTGCTGGCGGCGCTCTTCCAGGTGATCGACGCGATCGGCATCATCGCGAGCGGAACGCTGCGAGGCGCGGGCGACACGACCTGGCCGTTTGCGGTCCAGGCCACGCTCGCCTGGGCGTTGCGGCTGCCAGTCGTGTACGTGGCCGCCATCTGGCTGCAGGGCGGCGTGTTCGGCGCCTGGGTCGGCGAGCTCGTCTACGTGCTCGTGCTCTCGCTCGCGTTCGTGCTGCGCTTCCGCGCGGGTCACTGGCGGAGCGTGCGCATCTAATCGAGCGCGCGGCGGTCGATAAGGAGCGGATGCACGAGCTCGACGCGCCACGCGCGCCCGAAGTCGAGGCGATCGCCCTGGCGTCGCTCTCGGACGCCGGACGTGTGCGCAACGAGAACCAGGACGCGATCGCGCTGATCGAGAACACCTCGCACGAGCGTCTGATCCTGGTCGCCGACGGAATGGGCGGACATCGCGGCGGCGAGACGGCGAGCCGGATCTGCGTGCAGATGGTCGAGCGCGTGTTTCGCGAGCCGCACGGCACGCCGAGCGAGCGCCTGAAGCGCGGGCTCGACCTGGCGAACGAGGAGATCTACTCGCACGCGCTCGCGAACCCGGAGCTGCGCGGAATGGGAACCACGGTCGTCGTCGCGCTGATCGCGCCCGACCGCAAGGCCTGGCTCGCCTGGGTCGGCGACAGCCGTTGCTACCGGCTCCGCGCGGGCGCGCTCACTCCGCTCACGCGCGATCACTCGCTGATGAGCGAGTGGATCTCGATCGGCGTGATCACACC
>CAZMKX010000835.1:0-1814 GCA_964566375.1 uncultured Myxococcales bacterium | reverse complement strand
CCCGAGGCCTTCACGTCCAGGTATCCGTTCACGAGCGCGACGGCGAGCTGTTGGGGCTCGGCGTCGAGCGCGAGAACGCCGTTCTTCCGCAGCCGGTCGTGCGCGCGCCGGCGCGCCAGCAGGTACTGGTGCGTGGCCGCGACGGTGAGCGCGGAGTCGAGATCCGTGACCCGCGTCTCGAGCGCGGCCGAGAGCGCGCGCTCCTTCATGCTCGCGACCAGGACCAGGTGGCGGCGGCCGAGCAGGCGCGCGGCGCGCAGGAGCTCCTCGTGGTCCTCGTCGCGCAGGTTCGAGACCAGCACGACGAGCGCGCGCTTGGCGAGCCGGCTCGCGAGACCCTGTGCGGCTTCCAGGTAGTCCGACGCGCCCGTGCCGCTCTCCAGGTCGTAGACCGAGTTCAGCACGCGGTCGAGCTGCTCGGCGCCCTTGCGTGGCGCGAGCCAGCGCTCCGCGCCGCTGAACGCGAGCAGGCCGACGGCGTCGCCCTGTCGCAGCGCCACGTGCGCGAGCAGCAGGACCGCGTCGAGCGCGTGGTCGAAGTGCGAGAGCGCCGCGTCGCGCGCGTGCATCTTCCGGCCGCAGTCGATCAGGAAGACGATCTGCTGATCGCGCTCCTCCTCGTACTCGCGCGAGACCGCGCGGCGCAGGCGTGCGGTGGCCTTCCAGTCGATCTGGCGCAGCGTGTCGCCCTGGCGGTACTCGCGCAGCTGGTGGAACTCGAGGCCCTCGCCGCGGCGAGGCCGCCGGCGAACGCCGAGCTCGCCGGCGCGATTGGCTGCAGCCAGGAGCGCATAGCGCGAGACGGCGCGGAAGTTCGGGTACACGCGAACGTGTTGCGCGTCGCCCACGCGCAGGCGGCGGCGCCACAGGCCGAGCGCCGAGCGCGAGACGAGCTCGAGCGCGCCGACGCGGTGCTCGCCGCGCTGCGCCGGCTCGATCGCGTACTCGAAGGCGGCGCTGGCGCCCGGCGCGATCCGCAGGCTGCGCGGCAGGCCGCTCGCACACAGGCTCGCGGGCACGTGGTCGTAGACGGTCAGCGCGGCGGCGCGCGGCCCGCGGTTCACGAGCGCCAGGCGGACCGCGCTGCGCGTGCCCAGGGCGAGCGAGCGCGGCATCGCGCGCGTCGCCTCGATCGGCCCGATCGACCGCCCGAGCGCGGCGTCCGCAGCCGCCACGAGCCCGAGCGCAGCGAGCGACGCCCACCACAGCGGCAGGAGCGCCGGGGCGAACGCCGACGCCAGGGCGAGCGCGAGCACGCCCGAGGCCGCGGCGACCAGCCGCCGGGAAGGGCTCACGTGCGCGGCGCCTCCACCTGTGCGAGCAGCGCCGCAAGGATCGTGTCCGCGCGCTGGCCTTCGAGCTCGATCTCGGGCGAGAGCAGGATGCGGTGGCGCAGCGCGGGGACCGCGATCGCCTTCACGTCGTCGGGCGTCACGAAGCTCCGCCCCTCGAGCAGGGCGAGCGCGCGCGCGGCGCGGACGAGCGCGAGCGCACCGCGCGGCCCGGCACCGAGCGCGACCCCCGCCCACGCGCGCGTGGCGCGAACCAGTCGCACGACGTACTCCGAGATGCGCTCGTCGACGAAGATCCCCGCCGCCGCGCCCTGGATCGCGGTCACGCCCGCGGCGTCGGCGACGGGCTCGACCGCGGACACCTCGAGCGAGTCCCCGAGCTGTCCCCGCGCCACGCGCCGCACGAGCTCGAGCTCCTCGGCCGCGCTCGGATAGTCGATCTGCACCTTGAGCAGGAAGCGGTCGACCTGCGCCTCGGGCAGCGGGTAGGTGCCCTCGAGCTCGATCGGGTTCTGCGTGGCG
>CAZMKX010000834.1:0-1814 GCA_964566375.1 uncultured Myxococcales bacterium | reverse complement strand
CCGTGCTCGTCGGTCCACTGGTACAGCTCGGCGCGCAGCTCGGCAGCGATCAGGCAGCTGGCCAGGCAAGCCACCGCCGCGATTGCGAAGGTGCGCATCGAGTCCTCTCCGACGGATCAGCGGGGATCCGGGTTCTCCGCTTCATCGGCGGCGACGCTGGCGTCCTTGACGGGCCTGTCCGGGGAAGCGTGGAAGAAGGCGTGGAGCAGCGCGGCGTCGGCCTTGCTGATCTTGGGCACGGCCTCGAGCTCCTCGCGGGACGCGGCCCGCACCTTTTCCAGGCTCCCGAGCGTGCGCAGGAGCGAACGCCGCTTCACCGGGCCGATCCCCGGCAGCTCGTCGAGGATCGAGCGCAGCTGCGCCTTCTTGCGCAGCTCGCGGTGGTAGGCGATCGCGAAACGGTGCGACTCGTCGCGGATCCGCTGCAGGAGGAGGAGCGCCGGCGAATCGGGCGCCAGCATCACCGGGTCCTTCACGCCCGGCAGGAAGAGCTTCTCGCGCTTCGAGCCGCCGTGGCGGAGCACGCGCGCCGAGGGCGACTCGTCGTCGCGCTCCTTCGCGAGCGAGGCCAGCGCGATGCCCTCGACGCCGAGGTCCGCGAACAACGCGCGCGCGGCGTTCAGCTGGCCCTTGCCGCCGTCGAGCAGGAGCAGATCCGGTCGCGGCTCGCGATCGAGCTTCTCGAGCCGGCGGCGCAGCACCTCGCGCATCGCGCCGTAGTCGTCGCCAGGGTCGGTCTCGCGGAGCTTGTAGCGGCGGTACGCATCTTTGTGTGGACGGCCGTCGACGAAGGCCACGCGCGACGCCACGCCCAGCGTCCCCTGCAGGTGGGAGATGTCGTAGCACTCGATGTGGGCCGGAACCGTCTCCATGCGGACGGCTTCGCGCAGGCTCTCCAGCAGCCGGTCGACGTTCTCGTCGCGGCGGCCGCGCTCGGCGAGCGCGAGCTCGGCGTTGCGTGTGGCGAGCTCCACCAGCCGTCGCCGCTCGCCGCGAAGCGGCGTCACCACCCCGACCGCGTGACCCGCGCGCTCGCGCCAGACCTCCGCGAAGGTCGAGGCCAGCTCGAGCGGCACGGGCACGAGCACCTCGCGCGGGATCTCGCGCTCCGCGGCGTAGAACTGCGTCAGGAACGAGCCGAGCGCGTCCGCGTCGTCCCCGGCCACGTCGCGGAACTCGTACGCGTTTCCGCCCGCCATCTTGCCCTGGCGCACGTGCAGGACCTGGAACTCGAGGCGAGGTCCCTCGCGCGCCAGGCCGAAGACGTCGCGGTCGACGAACCGGCGCGACACCATCGCCTGGGACTCGACGGTCCGCTCGATCGCGCGCACGCGGTCGCGCAGGCGCGCGGCCTCCTCGAAGCGCTCGGCCGCGGCCGCCGCGTCCATCTCGCGGCGAAGCTCACCGAGGAGATCGCCCGCCTTGCCGCGCAGGAGCAGCGTCGCTCCGGCCACGAGATCGCCGTAGGCCTCGTCCGCGATCAGCCCGACGCACGGCGCCGCGCAGCGGCCGACCGCGTGCTCGAGACAGGGCCGGCCCTGGCGCCGATAGCTGCGGAAGACCGGGTCGGCGCAGGTGCGCAGCGGGAAGATCCGCTGCAGCGAGCCGAGCGTCTCGCGCAGCGACGTGCTCGACGTGTACGGACCGAAGTAGAGCGCGCCGTCGCGCGCGAAGCGCCGCGTCTCGGTGAAGCGCGGGTAGGCCTGCGTCGGATCGAGCCGCAGCGCGAGGTAGTTCTTGTCGTCACGCAGCCGCACGTTGAAGCGCGGCTTGTGCTTCTTGATCAGCGCGTTCTCGAGCAGAAGCGCTTCCTT
>CAZMKX010000833.1:0-1815 GCA_964566375.1 uncultured Myxococcales bacterium | reverse complement strand
GTCGCGTGCTCGGTGCTTCTCGGCGCGGGCAAACGCGCGCTCGGCGAGTCCGAGTTCGTCACGCAGGCTGCGCTGCTCGTCGACTACGCGCGCGAGCGCGGAATCCGCCTGACCGCCGAGGTCGCGGCCGGCGCGGAATCCGCACTTCGCTGCGCGGCCGACGCGCTCTCCGGCACCGGCGTGATCGAGAAGTACGCCGGAGGAGTCGAGCCGGTCTACTACGTCACCGAGAAGGGCCGCGCCGCGGCCTCGTACTACCGGAACACCGTCATCCACTTCATGCTCGTGCGCGCGATCGCGGAGCTGGCCGCGCGCGCCGCCGCGGAGGACGGCGATCCGACGCGCGACACGCGCAGCTGGGCGCTGCGCCTGCGCGAGCTCTTGAAGTTCGAGTTCTTCTTCGCGGAGCGCGACGGCTTCCTTCGCGAGCTCGAGCGCGAGCAGCAGCGGCTCACGCGCGAGGCCGCGCAGTACGCCCCGCCGCTCCTCGCGGCCTGTCCGCGCATCCTGCTCGACTTTCTGGAGAGCTACTGGGTGGTCGCCGAGACGCTGCGCAGCCTGGCCGGCGGTGACGCGCCGGTCGCGCGCTCGGTCGTGCTGCGCCGCTGTCACGAGCTCGGGCGGCAGCTCCTGCTCCAGGATCGAGTGCAGTCCCCGGAGCTGCTCTCGAACATGAACTTCGGCAACGCGCTGAAGCTGCTCGAGAACCTCGGCGCCGCGCTGCGCGAAGGCGACCGCTGGAAGGCCGGCCCGCGCGAGCGGCTCGACGAGCTGGTGCATCACCTCGAGCGTCTGATCGCGCTCGCGCGTCGCTGACTAGCGCAGCACCCGACCGAAGAACGCGTAGATCCGCTCGCGGTTCGCATCGGCGGTGCGCCGATCGAACGCGTGCGCCACGCCGGGCAGCACGACGAGCTCGTGCTTCGCGCCGACCGCGTGCAGCGCCGCGTCGAGCGCGCGCGCCTGCGACAGCGGGACGACGTCGTCGCGGTCTCCGTGCAGCGTCAGCACCGGCGGATCGTCGGGGCTCGCGTAGAACACCGGGCTCGCCTGCTGTGCGCGCGCATCGAACGACTCGACCGGCCCGGGCAGCATCATCCGTCCGATCGACCCGAGCTTCTCGCTCGCGGCGAAAAGCGTGACCAGGTCGGTCGGCCCGGCTTGATTCACCACCGCCTGCACACGGCTCGACGCGTCGGGCCATTCCGCGTCCGGCGGCCGGTTCGGCTCCTCGAGACCGGCAAGAAGCGAGAGCTGCCCACCCGCCGAGTGACCCGTCGCGCCGATCCGCGCCGGGTCGATCGCGAAGCGCGACGCGTTCGCGCGCAGGAAGCGGATCGCGCAGCGCACGTCGTCGATCTGCGCCGGCCAAGGGTGCGCCGCGACCCCCGCACGATCCGGCTCGAGCAGTCGGTAGTCGAGCGTCACCGCGACGAAGCCGCGCGCGGCCGCCTGGTCGCGGATCTCCTCCCCGTACACGCCGCGGTCGCCGTACATCCAGCCGCCGCCGTGGATGAACACGAGCGCGGGATACGGCCCCGCGCCGTCGGGCCGCGCGAGATCGAGCGCGAGCACTGCTCCCCGCGCGTGGCAGTAGGCGATGCGGGGCTCGGTGCGGACACCCGCTCGAGCGATTCCCGGGCCCATCGCCAGGAGCGGGATCGCGAGCGCCCAAAGGAAGAGGCGGAGGCACGGGCAGCGGATCCCCCCCAAGTTCCTACCGCCCACGCCTCCGCCTTCCCTTGAACGTCGATTGCGGGAAAGCGAGCCGCAATTACGTGTCATTGATCGGCAGCTCCGGGCCGAACTTGAGCG
>CAZMKX010000832.1:0-1820 GCA_964566375.1 uncultured Myxococcales bacterium | reverse complement strand
CGCAGGAACGCGAGCACCGCCAGGATCTCGAACAGCGTCGGCCAGAGCGTCTCGCGGCCGGAGGCAATCGGGTACACGCACGACGAGGCGATCGGGTGCAGCGCGAAGAGCGCCGCGCTCGCGAGCGCCAGCGGCCACGGCAACGCGAGCGCTCCCTGCCGGAGCAGCGCGAACGCGGCGACCGCGATCGCGGCAATGAGCGCGACGTTCAGCGCGTGGTACGGCGCGGGGTCGTTCCCGTGAAGCGACTTCTGCACGAGCATGCTCGTCCGCGGGATCGGCCGGTAGTAGGGAAGCGTCGGCCAGTGCCGCTCCGCGAAAACGCGCGCGAGCTCGGCCGCGCTGCGCGGCGGCTCGCGGTCCACGATCAGCTCGTAGTCGTCGTAGATGAAGCCGAGCCGGGCCGCCGGCGCGTAGGCCAGGGCCACGGCCGCCGCGAGCGAAGCGGCGACGAGCAGACCGGGCCAGCGCGGTGCCGGCGAACGGGGGGGCGCAGGCGCGAATGCGGACGTCATCCGGGCGTCAGAATAGACGTCCTTGCCCCGAGCAGCCGCGCCGGGCTACAAGTAGACCGATCAGTCAAGTGGAGAGACCGAAATGGGCCGGACGAGCGATGCGCGCGAACGCCTGATCAGCGAGGCCGTCCGGCTCTTCCACACCCGCAGCTACGAGGCGGTCGGCGTGCAGGAGCTGTGCGAAGCCGCCGGGGTGAACAAGGGCAGCTTCTACCACTTCTTTCCGTCCAAGGACGATCTCGCCGCCGCCGTGATCGACGCGCACTGGGAGGCGATTCGGGACGAGCTGCTTCTCCCCGCGCTCGCCGACGACATCGCCCCGCTGGCGCGAATCGAGCGCTTCTTCGACCGGATGGGGCGGATGCAGCGCGCCGCTCGCAAGGAATCCGGAGTCACGCTCGGCTGCCCGCTGGCGAACCTGACCGGCGAGCTCTGCACGCACGAGCCGAAGCTGCGCAAGAAGCTCGCGCGGGTCTTCGACGGGATGCGCGATGCGCTTGCGGCGACGCTTCGCGACGCGATCGCCGCCGGCGAGCTTCCCCGTGGCCACGACGTCGCGCGTGGCGCCGAGGCGCTGGTGGCGTTCGCCGAGGGCGCGATGCTGCTCTCGGCCGCACACGACGATCCGGCGCTGGTCGGCCGGCTGGGCCGGCTCGCGCTCGGCCTGGTCGGCGCGCCCGGCCGCTGAAACCGACCGGTCAACTATTAGCATCCCAGGGGCGAAGGAGACGCCCCATGAAGCATTCACGGTTCGGTTTCTGGTCCATGCTCGCCAGCGGATTCCTCGCCCTCGCGCCGGCCTCGATGGCGCGCGCGGACGTCTGGCTCTTCGACGTCCTCACGCTCCGGAGCGAGGCTCCCGCCTACCAGGCGGATGCCTACGTCGGCGCGCTCCAGGTCCTGGCGCGGCGCCACGGAGGCGTGCGCGTCGCCAGCGCCCGAGAGATCCCGGATCTCGACGGCCGGTCCCCTGGCCACATCGTCGGGCTCTGGCGCTTCCGCGACGAAGCGGCGCTCGACGCGCTGATCGCGGATCCGTCGTTCCGGTCGCTCGCAAGCCTCGAGGAGCGGACCTTCGAGCCGACCTCGACTCGCAGCATCGAGCGCGTCCGCGAGCTCGCCGGCAACGGCGAGTAGCGCGAGCCCTCCCCGGCGGTCCGCGCTTCACGCGCGGGCCGCCTTCGCGCTATTCTGCAAGCACCCCTGGCGAACGGTCCCGTGAGACGGGAGAGGTGCGCGTGTTTCCCCGCTCCGTTCCGGCCAGATGAGCGTCGCGGTCGTCGCGGAGAAGCCGTCGGTCGCGCG
>CAZMKX010000831.1:0-1820 GCA_964566375.1 uncultured Myxococcales bacterium | reverse complement strand
AGCGCCAGATCGAAGGCGCGCCTGCCGACCTGTACCTGTTCAACCTGTCGAGCAGCCCCGCGGGCACCGCGGCCGCGACCGGGCTGGCCGGGAGCGTGCTCGTTTCGAGTGACGGCGGCGCGATCTGGCAGTCGCGCTCGGTCGAAACCAGCGCGGGTCTCTTTGCGATCGCCTGGGACGGCGAGCGCGCGATCGCCGTCGGCGACCGCGGGGTGGTCTTCAACTCGACCGACGGCGGCCGCAGCTGGGTCGACGCGAAGCGCCCTCCGCTCTTCAACTGGCTGGCGGGCGTCGCCTTCGCGAGCGAGAAGCTCGCCCTGGTGGTCGGCGAAGGCGGGTTGATCCTGCGTTCCGACGACGGAGGCGCGAGCTGGGAAGCGGCGACCAAGCCGAAGGGGAAGGCGGAGGTGCCGCTGCTCAAGCAGCAGGGCGGCGAGGGGGATGGAACCCCGGCCGACGTCTCGCCCGCGCCCGGCGTCCCCTGAACGAACACTAGCGCTCCGAGCCTCACGCCCTCTCGAGCCGAAGGATCGATCGCATGGATCAGTTCGCAGTCCGGTTCTCGCGCTTCTTCATCAAGTACCGCGGAGTCAATCTCGCGATCATCGGCTCCCTGACGCTCTTCTTCCTGTACCACGCGCTCCAGCTGCAGATCTTCAGCCAGTTCATCGACCTCCTGCCGCGCAACCACCCGTTCATCCAGGTGTACGAGAAGTACAACCGGCAGTTCGGCAGCGCGAACGTGGTCGTCGCCGCAATCGTCGTCAAGGACGGAACGATCTACGACGAGGAGGTCCTCGAGAAGATCTACGCCTTCACGGACCAGATCGACAAGGTAGAGGGCGTCGACCACGGCCAGATCTCGTCGATCACGACCATCACGACGCGCGACCAGGAGGTCGACCGCGAGGGCATCATGCGCTCGCGTCAGATCATCGGCGAGCAGGCCATCGCGCTTCTCGAAGCTCAGTTCTTCACGCGTCGCACGCTTGCGGCGCTGCGCGACAGGAACGGCGGCGATGTACCGAAGACGCTCGACGAGCTGCGCAGCTACGCCGCCAGGCGGAAGGCCGAGCTCGTCACCGAGCTCGAGCCGACGAAGGCGTTGCGTCTCGAGCAGATGGAGGATCGCAAGGAGGCCGAACGCCTGCGCCTGCTGCGCAAGGAGAACGCGCAGCTCGAGTTCCTGATCCTGCGCCTGGGCGAGCTTCCCGACGGGTACACGCTCAAGGGGGAGGAGCTCGCGGGGCCGGACGGCAACCTGATCCCTGCCGAGATCATCAAGACGCTCCCCGACCGCATCCACCAGAACAAGCAGGTTTTCGGCCGGCTCGTCTCGCTCGACGACCAGGCCGCGCTGATCTCGGCCGGCTTCGTCGAGGGGCGGCTCGACTACTCCGCGATCTTCAAGGAGATCTACGACCTGAAGCAGGAGCTCGAGAAGGACGGCTCGGTGGAGGTCCACCTGACCGGACAGCCGATCCTGGCCGGCTGGACCTTCCAGTTCCTGCCCGAGATCGTGATGATCCTGGCGCTCTCGCTCGCGGTGCTGCTGGCGCTGCTCGCGTTCTACTTCCGGCGCTTCTACGGCGTGATCATGCCCTTCACGGGCGCCGTGGTCTCCGCGATCTGGGGGCTCGGGTTCACGTCCCTGATGGGCTACCAGCTCGAGCCGCTCGTGCTCGTCATTCCGATGCTGATCACCGCGCGCGCGGTCAGCCACTCGGTGCAGTTCGTCGAGCGCTTCTACGAGGAGTACGAGCGCCTGAACGGCAACAAGGAAGAGGCCGTCATCTCGTCGATGGCCGAGCTGCTCCTGC
>CAZMKX010000830.1:0-1820 GCA_964566375.1 uncultured Myxococcales bacterium | reverse complement strand
CGGCGCCGCGGCGAGCAGCACCGCTCCTGCGAGGAGGAGCGCTCGAAGTCGACGCATCGCGCGTTTCTAACCCGCGACGGCGTCGGAAGCAAGCGCGCTAAGTGCTCCGCTGCGCTACGGAAGCGAGCTCTTCGGGCTCCAGCACCGTCAGCTGGTCGTCGACCAGGCCGACGAGCCGGCGGTCGAGCAGCTCCTGAAGGCAAAGGTATGCCGGCTTCACGCCGAGCTCCGCGGCGGCGGCCAGGTCCATGAGCCGACCGGTCACGGGGGTGGGGACCTCGCCGGGAATCCGGCGCTCCAGGATCGCGCGCGCGAGCGCCGCCAGCGTGCGCCGGTCCTGTCCGTTGCCCTCTCGCGGCGGCTCGGGCTCGAGCGGAACGACCTCTGCTACCGCTTCCTCTCGCGCGTGGCCGATGCGTTCGGTGAGCGTCTGGATCAGGCGGAACGAGAACTCCGAGCTCTCGCGCACGAGCGTGTTCAGCAGCGCCAGGTCGATCGCGAGCACGCAGGTATCGCCCTCGGCCTCGGCGCGGAACGGCGACGGACGGCCGAGGATCGAGCTGGCCTCGCCGAACACGTCGCCCGGCCCGAGCAGGTAGGGCGCCTGTCCTTCGTGCACGTGCACCAGGACGTTGCCGCCTCGCACCACGTACAGGATGCGCTCGCGCGAGCCGCGTTCGACGATGGTCTCGCCTTTCGCGAAGCGTCGCTCGATCTCTTCGGGTTTCATGCGCGCGAGCCTCGGCCTTGGGCCTTTGGGTGCGCATCGACGCGGCTTCCCCGGCGCTTGAGCTAGAAGCGGCCCTTCCCGTGTCGAGCGAAGAGCGCGCGCAGCTCCTCGCGGTCGTGGAAGCCCGACTCGAGCCGTTCGAGGATCTGCCCCTCGGGCCCGACGAGAACGTGAAACGGAAATGCGTCGGCGCCGTAGTCCGTGGCCAGCGACGTGCTCGCGAGCGCAACCGGATACTCGACGCCATGCACGCGGGTCCAGGCCTGGAGCTCCTCGAGCGGAATCGTGTCGATCGAGATGGCGAGAATGCGCCCGTTCGTTCCCTCGAGATCCTTCTGCAGGGCGTTCAGCTCGTCGACCTCGAGAACGCACGGCGGACACCACGTCGCCCAGAAATCGAGCAGGACCCACTGGCCTCGCAGCGCCTGGAGCGAGACGCTTCCACCGCCGAGCAGCGGCAGGTCGAAATCCGGCGCCGGCTCGAGCGGAGCGGACTTCTCCGCCCCGCCGCAGGCGAGCAGGAGCACGATCGAGAGCGATGCGAACGCGACGCGCTTCACGCGCGCCGCCGGGTCACTGCCACTGCTCGGAGTCGTCCCCAGACTGGTCCAGCGCGCCTTCCCGGCCCGTGAAGACCAGTGGCTCGTTGAACGTCAGGTTCTCCGGGCGGACGACGTAGTCTCCGCGCACCGAAGCCGTGATGATCTCGCGCGCGATGTCCGTGCGGCCGCCCGTGAGCGCCCACGCGAGACCACTGGTGACCGTGCCGAGCGTCGCGTACAGCACCTTGACGGGGCCGTACACCAGCGAGCACAGGACCGAGCCGACGCCGAGACCGTAGTGCGCGGCGATGTTGCGCTCGCGCGCCTCTTCCGCCCGAGCGGGCGTGGAGACGACGAGCGCGCACACGAGCGCCAATGACAGAAGACCTCGAACCCCCCAGTTCTTCATGGCCGCGAAGGTTCCTAAAAAACCCGCGTCGTGTCGAGGAGCAGCGTCACCGGCCCGTCGTTCACGAGCTCGACCGCCATGTCCGCCCGGAAGCGTCCTGTGACGACGCTCACGCCCAGCGAGCGCGCGTGCGCGACGA
>CAZMKX010000829.1:0-1830 GCA_964566375.1 uncultured Myxococcales bacterium | reverse complement strand
TCTTCACGGCGAGCGAGTCTACCGCGTCGCCCGGGCCGCCTCCCGCGCGGGCTTGACGCCCGCGAGGTGTTTCGATATTTCCGGATTCATGGAAATATCGAAGGCGGTCGGGGCGCTCGGGGCGCTCGCGCAGGAGACGCGGCTGCGGATCTTCCGCGCCTTGGTTCAACGTGGACCCGAAGGTCTGCCTGCGGGGTCGATCGCGTCGAAGCTCGACCTGCCGGGCCCGACGCTGTCGTTCCACCTCGCGCAGCTGAAGCAGGCGGGGCTCGTCTCGTGCCGGCGCGACGGCCGCTCGCTGATCTACGCCGCGGACTTCGCCGCGGTCGAGGGGCTGGTCGCGTACCTGACCGAGAACTGCTGCGGCCGCGGCGTCTCGTGCTCGCCGGCGTCGCGACCCGCGCCGCGCACGACGGCTCGCGCGCGGACTGCCCGTGGCTGAGCCGGTCACGACCGTCCTGTTCCTGTGTACGGGGAACTCCGCTCGCAGCGTGATGGCGGAGTGCCTGCTCGAGCGTTTGGGGCAGGGGCGATTTCGCGCGTACAGCGCGGGCAGCCGGCCGAAGAACGCGCCCCACCCGCAGACGCTCGCGCTGCTCCGCGAGCGCGGCTACGACACGACGCACCTGCGCAGCAAGAGCTGGGACGAGTTCGCGGGGGAGGACGCGCCGCGGATCGACCGGGTCGTCACCGTCTGCGACTCGGCGGCAGGCGAGGCCTGTCCGCACTTCCCGGGCACGCCGCAGCGGCGACACTGGAGCGTCGACGATCCCGCAGCGGCGACCGGCTCGCCCGGCGAGGTTCGCGCGGCGTTCGCGCGCGCCTACTCGGATCTCGAGCGGCGCGTCGAAGCGCTGGTGAAGGAGCTCGAATGAGCGCGGGGCTCAGCGCATTCGAGCGCTACCTCAGCCTCTGGATCGCCTGCTGCATCGCGGCGGGGATCGGGCTCGGCAGCGCCTTCCCCGGCGTGTTCGCCGCGCTCGCCGCGCTCGAGGTCGCGCGGGTGAACCTGGTCGTCGCCGTGCTGATCTGGGTGATGATCTTCCCGATGATGGTGAACGTGGACTTCGCGTCGCTCGGCCGGATCGGCGAGCGGCCGAAGGGCCTCGCAATCACGCTGGTGGTGAACTGGCTGGTGAAGCCGTTCACGATGCTCGCGCTCGGCTGGCTTTTCCTGGACGTCTTCTTCCGCGGTCTGATCCCGCCGGAGGACGCGCGCCAGTATCTCGCGGGGATGATTCTGCTGGGCGCCGCTCCGTGCACCGCGATGGTCTTCGTCTGGAGCCACCTCACGCGCGGCGACGCGACCTACACTCTGGTGCAGGTCTCCGTGAACGATCTCGTGATGGTCGTCGCGTTCGCGCCGCTCGTGGCGCTCCTGCTCGGAGTCGCCGACGTCGCCGTGCCGTGGTCGACGCTGCTGTACTCGGTGGCCCTCTACGTGCTGATTCCGCTCGCCGCGGGCTGGTGGACGCGAAGGCGGCTCGAGTCCCGCGGAAGCGGCGACGCGGTGGCCGCCTTCACCGCCCGTCTCAAGCCTTACACAATTCTGGGGCTCCTGGGCACGGTGGTCCTGCTGTTCGCGTTCCAGGGTCCGCGCATCCTCGCGCAGCCGCTCCTGATCGCGCTGATCGCCGCGCCGCTCGTCGTGCAGAGCTACGGCATCTTCGCCGTGGCGTACCTGTGGGCGTGGCTGTGGAAGGTGCCGTACCCGATCGCGGCGCCCGCGGCGCTGATCGGCACGTCGAACTTCTTCGAGCTCGCCGTCGCCGTCGCGATCAGCCTCTTCGGGCTGGAGAGCGGCGCGGCGCTCGCGACGGTGGTCGGCGT
>CAZMKX010000828.1:0-1830 GCA_964566375.1 uncultured Myxococcales bacterium | reverse complement strand
CCGATCGTCGAGGATCTGCCCTTCGGTCACGTCGCGGACAACCAGTCGCTGGGCATGGGGGTGCGCGCGCGGCTGGATGGAGCGCGAGGGGAGCTCGTGCTTCTCGAACCCGTGGTGGAGGTCGGAGCGTGAAGCTCGCCGAGGTGAACCGGCGGCTCGGCAAGGTCGAGCGCGCGATCGAGAAGGCGATCGAGCTCGGCGAGCTGCCCGGCGCGGTGGTGATGGCGCGAATGGGCGAGGAGCTCGCGTTCACGCAGGTCTGCGGCGCCGCCACGCTCGTGCCGGAGCGCATCGAGGCGCGCGAGAACACGATCTACGACCTGGCGTCGCTGACGAAGGTGATGGCGACGACGGCGTCGGTGATGCTGCTCGTCGCCGACGGGCGGATCGAGCTCGATGCGCCGGTTGCGACGTATCTCCCGTCGTTCGCCGAGCGCGGCAAGGAGAAGATCTCCGTCCGACACCTGCTCACGCACAGCTCCGGCCTGCGGCCCTGGCGCGCGTACCACGCAGACCTGGCCGAGCGCGACCGGCGGCGAGGCGAGCACGCGGTCGGCTCCGCGGACGGAAAACGCGAGATCACCAATCGCGTGCTGCGCAGCGCGCCGGTGCACGAGCCCGGAGAGGCGTCCGTCTACGGCGACCTGGACTTCATCGCGCTCGGAGCGCTCGTCGAGGCGGTCTCGGGCGAGTCGCTCGACGTGTTCTGCGCGCACCGCATCTACCAGCCGCTGGGTCTGGTCGACACCCACTTCAATCCGCTGCCGTACACCGGCGAGCGCGCGCGCTACGCCGCCACCGAACAGTGTAGCTGGCGCGAGCGCGTGCTCTGGGGCGAGGTGCACGACCCGAACGCCTGGGCGATGGGCGGCATCGCGGGCCACGCCGGGCTGTTCTCGACCGCGCGCGAGGTCATGCGCTTCGGCCAGGAGATGCTCGCGGCCGACCGCGGCGAGCGCGCGCTCGTCCTCGCCGAGGTCGCGCGCGAGTTCTTCCGCCGTCAGGAGATCGCGCCCGACAGCGACTGGGCGCTGGGCTGGGACACGCCGACGGCGGGCCAGTCGACGTCGGGTCGCCACTTCTCGAAGCGTTCGATCGGTCACACCGGCTTCACGGGCACGAGCCTGTGGATCGATCTCGAGCGCGGCATGGTGATCGTCTTCCTGTCGAACCGCATCCACCTGGTCGCCAAGCGCAGCCGCTTCGAGCTGCGCCCGTTCGTGCACGACCTGATCTGGGAGGCTTTCCTTGCGGCCTGAGATTCCGCCGATCGAGAGCATCCGGCACGTGCACCTGGTCGCGGTCTGCGGCACGGCGATGGGGTCGCTCGCGAGCATGCTCGCCGACCGCGGCTTCCGCGTGACCGGCAGCGACACCGACGCGTACCCGCCGATGAGCGATCAGCTCCGCGCCGCGGGCATCGAGGTGCAGAAGGGCTGGAGCCCCGACCACGTGCTCGTCGACCGCCCGGACCTCGTCGTGATCGGAAACGCCGTGCGGCGCGAGAACCCCGAGGCGCGCGCGGCGATCGACGGGGGACTACCGTACCTGTCGTTCTGCGACGCGATCGACCACTTCTTCCTGCGCGGCAAGCACAGCGTGGTGATCACCGGAACGCACGGAAAGACCACCACCACGAGCATCGTCGCCTGGATGCTCACCCACGCCGGGCGCGACCCGTCGGCGCTGATCGGCGGCGTGTTCGCGAACTTCGGCGGCAGCTTCCGGCTCGGCGAGGGCCCGCACTTCGTGATCGAGGGCGACGAGTACGACACGGCCTTCTTCGACAAGACGCCGAAGTTCCTGCACTACAACGCGCGCACGCTGCTC
>CAZMKX010000827.1:0-1832 GCA_964566375.1 uncultured Myxococcales bacterium | reverse complement strand
TCGACGAGTCGATCGACGAGACGCGCACCGACTCGATGTGCGCCGCCACCTCGAGCGCGCCGCGCGCGGCCTTGTCGGCGTTTTCGGAGATCTGGCCGATCCCGCGCATCAGGTCCGACGCCTTGCCCGCGACCTCGGCGGCCATGTTCGACGCCTCGCCGATGTTCCCGGTCACGTCGGCGATCATCTTGGTGGAGTCCGAGGTCGCCTCGAAGACCTTCGCCGACGTGTGCGTCTGGTCCTCGACGGCCTTCGCGATGGCCGCGTTGATGGCGTGCGCGCCCTCCATCAGCTCGATGATCTGACCGATCGCCGCCACCGACTGGCGCGTGAAGCTCTGCATGTCGCTGATCTGCAGCTCGATCTTCTTCGTCGCCGCGGTGGTCTCGCGCGCCAGGTCCTTCACCTCGTTCGCGACCACCGCGAAGCCCTTGCCCGCTTCGCCCGCGGACGCGGCCTCGATCGACGCGTTGAGCGAGAGCAGGTTCGTCTGGTCGGCGACCTTCTGGATCAGCGCGACGATCTTTCCGGTCGCCTCGGCGCTCTGAGTAAGCTCGCGCAGGAGCTGCTGAACCGGCGTCGCCTTCTCCGCGCCCTGCCGGCTCACGATCGCCGCCTTCTCGGTGTTGCCGCGAATCGTCGACATGGCGTCGGAGATGTCGCGCACGGAGCCCTCGACCTCGACCGCATTCGACGCGACGGCCTCGGCCGCGAGCGAGACCTGCGCCATGTTCTCGCTCATCTGCTCGGTCGAGCTCGAGACGCTGGCGACGTTGCGGTTCGCCTCCTGCGCGGCGCTGGCCATGGCCTCGACGCTCGCCGAGACCTCGTGCGTGCGCGACGCGACGGCGCTGGCGCCCTCGCGCACCGATTCGCTGTTCTCGACGAGGCGGTCGGAGATTCCGGTGAGCTCGTCGGAGGCGGTGGCGAGCGTCTGCGCGTTCTCGGCGACTTCTCGAATGATGCTCTGGAGCTTTGCGACGAAGGCGTTGAAGTGGCCCGCGAGACGGCCGACCTCGTCCTTCGACTCCACGTGCAGCCGGAAGGTGAGATCGCCTTCGCCGTCCTCGAGGTCCTGCATCGCCGCGGCGACGCGCTCGAGCGGTGCCGAGATCGAGCGACCGAGGAAGAAGCCGAGCACGACCATCAGCGTGAAGGTCGTCGCGGAGACGGCGATCGCGGTGAGCAGATTGCGGCGGAAGAGCGCCTGCAAGGTCTGCTTCGAGAAGTCGATGCGGAAGAAGCCGCGAAACGCTCCAGCGGTGTTCACGGGCGCGGTCACGCGCAGCAGACCGCCGCCGTCGAGATCCTCGACGACGAGCTCGCGCTGCGGAGAGACGACCTCCTGCCTCTGATCCTGGTCGTTGAAGCCGTCGAGCCGCGTCCCCTTGGCGTCGAACACCGTCACGCGGTGGACCTCGATCGGCGTATAGGCGCCTTGCGCGTCGGAGGTCGCCTTGCCGCTCAGGTTGCGAAGCGCGGTCTCGAGGATCTCCTCACCGCCGAAGCCGAGCGCGTCGAAGGCGGGCTCGATGTTCGCGGAGAAGAGTCGCGCGATCGTGACCGCCGAGTCGGTCATCAGCTGCGCGCCCATTCGAGACGCCTGGGGCGGAAAGAACAGCACGATGAACGCCGACAGCAGGACGGCGATGCCGGCCATGTACGCGGCGATGCGGAGCTTGATCGTGAGTCGGCCCATTCGTTCTCGCTTGACGCGCCGTCTTCGAGAGCCGCAGAGCCGCGTACCAGGCGGCGCCCCGGCTCGAAGCCCCTTCCAGCGTTCCGGTTCGTGTTTCCGTGCGGCTGCCTTGAGCCGGAAGCCGCGCGTCGCG
>CAZMKX010000826.1:0-1834 GCA_964566375.1 uncultured Myxococcales bacterium | reverse complement strand
GCGAGATGCTCGAGGACCTGCTGCGCGGCGAAGAGGAGTCCGTCGACTGGCACGAGTCCCAGCTCGGGCTGATCGAGACGATCGGCGCAGAACGCTACCTCGCCGAGCAGCTGAAGGAGTAGGCGCGAGCGCCGTCGCTAGCCCCGCCCCCAGCGTCCGCCGCTTCCGTCGTCGCGCCGGCCTCCGCCGTCGTTCCGACCGCCGCCGCCGTCGCGGCCGCGAGAGCGCGGTTGCTCCTGGCTCGGCGCGGGCGAGCGGCGCGGCTCGGCCGACCGCTCCTGCCGCGGCGCCCGCTCGATCCGACCCGGCGAAGCGCCGGACGGCGTGCGCTCGTAGGAGCGCGGGCTCGCGCGAGGCGTCGATCGCTCGCGCTGCGGCGCGGCCGGCGCGGAACGCTCGCGCGTGCGTTCGCGCGCGCGCGGCGCCGGGCTCTCGCGCGACGCATTCGGTCCGGACCGCTCCAGGCGCGGTGCCGGGCTCGACGCGCCGCGCCGTTCGCGCCGGTCGCTCCCGCGCGACGGCATCGGCGCCGGCGCGCTCCGCGCCGCCGCCGAGGGGCGCTCCCGCTTCGACACCGCATTCGCGCGCGACGTGCGCGGCGTCGTGTCGCGAACGGGTGGGGCGGAGGCCGCGGGCTCGCGGGCGCGACGGCGCGCGCCTTCCGCGCGCGACACTGCCGCGTGTTGCTCTCTCCCGCTCGCGCGTGCGAAGCGCGTGGGCGGCGGCTCGGAGCGGCGAGGGCGCGCGTCGACACGCGTCGCGTCGCGACCGCCCGTTCGCGTCGACTCGCCGGACGCTGCCTCGGAGCTGCGTCGCCCGTTCCGCGATTCACGGGCCCCCGCGACGCGGCTCTCGCGGCTTGCGTCGCGCGCGGTCACCACGGGCCGCTCGCCCGTTCCTCGGGCGAGACGCGCTGCGCGGCGTTCATCGGAGGCGGTACGCCTGCGGTTCGACGGCACACCGAGATCACCGCCGTTCACCGGCCCCATGCGCGAAGCGTCCACTCCCGACAGTCGGGCTTCACGGACGTTTCCGCGCCCGAAGCGCTTGCGGTCGACGGCGACCAACGCGTTCGGGTGCTGCGCGTTCTGATAGTTGTAGATGTTGTTCACGTTGTAGACGTTCTTGTTCTTGATCGTCACGTTGTTGACGACGCGCGGACCGCCCCAGCCTGCCCAGTGCGGCACGCCGTGGCAGCCGCTTCCGCCCCACCACGGGACGATGGGTTCGCCCCAGCCCAGGGCGACCCACCCGAACGGAACGGGAAAGCTCACGCTCACCGACACGCTCGGGCTGCCGTAGAAGGCGACGAGCGCGGGCGCGTAGTACGGCCGGTAGACCCGCGGACCCGGCGCCCACGCCCACGCGCCGCCGACGTAGACCCAGCGGCCGTAGTGGAACGGCGCCCAGCCCCACGGTGCGTCGTCGACCCAGGTCCAGCCGTAGTACGGGTCCGCGACCCACGTCCCCGCGCTGTAGGGCGTCCAGCCGACGGCGACACGCGGAACCCAGATCGCGCCGTAGGTGGGCGCGACGCGCCACGTGCCGTGGTCGTCGAGGTCGTCCGCGCCGTACACGCCGTCGGGCACGTAGCGCGAGCTCGCGGCAGCGATCTGCTCCTCGGAGCGGCCGTAGTTCCAGCGATCCCAGTCGTCGAGCTCGGGCGCGCCGTACGTCGCGAGCACGGGCGAATCGCTGCCCGTGACGACGAGCTGCTCGTTCGCGGCGATCGGCGCGGGCAGGCCCCCCTGGGTGCTCACCGCGGCGCGACCGCCGCGGCGCGTGACGAACTTCGTCGTGCCCTCCGCGACCTCGAGGCGGTAGTAGCCCTTGC
>CAZMKX010000825.1:0-1834 GCA_964566375.1 uncultured Myxococcales bacterium | reverse complement strand
GAGCTCGGCCGCGTCCTCGTAGCCCTTCCGCGTCGGCGGGCCGGAGCCGAGCAGCCCGCGCTCCTTGCCGCGTCCGTCGAGACAGCCCGCGCTCGGAAGCGCCGCCTGGAAGGCGTCGATCCCCTGGTCGCGGAGCGTCTCGAGCACGTCGCGCGCGGCGTCGAGCCAGCTCTCGGGTCCGTGCTCGGGCGCACCCGAGACGCGCGCGTCGATCTCGCGAAGCGTCGTTCGGAGGATCTCGCCGAGCACGTCGCGCGCGTCGGGAATTCCGCGCTCGACGGCTTCGTGCGGCAGCGCGAACGAGGCGCAGGCGCGCCCGATCCGCTCGAGCTCGGCCAGGTCGAGCCGGGCGAGCGTCGACTTCCAGAGCGCCTGCCGCGGTCCGCCCGGACCGTCCTCGCCCGCGAGATGCTCGCGCCAGAGCTCGGTCTGGAGCTCTTCGTACCCCAGGCCCGTATCGACGCTGAAATCCGGATCGACGCCCGACTCGATCGGGTACGCGCGCAGGATGCCCGCGCAGAAGCCGTGGATGGTCGAGATCTCGGCGCGCACGAGGTCGCGCCGGCGCTCCGACGCGATCTCCGCGATCCGCTTCGCGCCGATCTCCGCGTCGCGCCGCAGGTACAGGTAGGCGCGGCCCGCGGCGGTCTTCGGATCCGCGCGCTCGAGCGGCGCGTCGATCGCGGCGAGCTCGACGAGCGCGGCGAGCGCGTCGGCGAGCCGCTTGCGCATCTCCGCCGCCGCCTTCTCGGTGAAGGTGATCGCGGCGAAACGGTCGATCGCGAGCTCGCGCGCGACCATCTGGCAGATCAGGCGCTCGACGAGCAGGCTCGTCTTGCCGGTCCCGGCGCCCGCGTGGACGACGACGTTCCGGTCGAAGTCGTGCGCGGCGCTGGCGCGCGCGTCGGCGTCCTTCACGCCTCGCTCCCGCGCAGCGCGAGCCACGCCCGAAGCGACGGCTTCACGCGCAGCCGTGCGTGGCTCTCGTCCTGCGTGCGCCGACACGCGACCGTGTAGGCGCAATAGCGGCACTCGTTCTCGTCCTCCCAGAACGGGAACTCGCCCCGCTCGAGCAGGCCCGCGAGCTCGGCCGCCACCGGGCTCGCGCACTCGGTGATCTGATCGAGCGCGAGCGAGCGCTCCTTCTCGCGCTCGTCGTCGCGGTCGCGCTCGGGCCGGAGCGGAACGGGCAGCGCCTCGCCCAGCACGTTTTCGGCGCCGCGCTCGGCGGCGACGGCCATGGCGTAGAGGGGGATCTGCAGCGACGTTCCGCGCCGGACGCGCGCCTTGCTTACCGGCTTGCCGAAGTCGCGGCCGGTCTTGTAGTCGCCGACCCGCAGCTCGCCCGCGAAGTCGCGAACGATGCGGTCCACGCGACCCGCGATCTGGAGCTTGCGCGGCGCGCCGAGGTCGAGCCCCGCCGCGACGGTGCGCTCCGTCTCGATCTCGGCGACGCCCGCGGGCAGGAGCGCGGCGAGGTCGCGGCGCAGGAAGTCCGCGATCGCGGTCTCGACCACGCCGACGTACGCCTCCCAGATCGCGGGGTGGCGCGTGCGCACGCGCGAGCGCAGCGCGTCGGACGCGCGCGTGAGCGTGCCGGGAAGCAGCGCGAGCGCGCGGTCGAGCGTGGCGTCGGCGTTCGCGCCCGCGCGCAGCGCGCCGGCGTCGAACAGATCCTGGTACAAGCGCTTCAGCGTCTCGTGCACGAGCGTACCGGCCTCCGTCGCCTCGAGCGCGTCGGGCGCCGGCTCGTCGAGTGGCTTCGCGCACAGCACGCGCTCGAAGAACGCCTGCAGCGGACAGCGGCCGAGCTGGTCGACGAAGCTCGGCGAGA
>CAZMKX010000824.1:0-1837 GCA_964566375.1 uncultured Myxococcales bacterium | reverse complement strand
TGTCTGCACCTTCAGCCCCGAGGAGACCACGGGCGTGGTGTCGCGCTTCCTCGAGCAAGCCCCGCAGTTCCGGGTCGACGACCCGCGGCCGTTCCTGCCCGCGAGCGCGCACGAGCTGATCAACGAAGCGAACGCGCTCGTGACCTGGCCGCAACGACACGGCTGCGACGGCTTCTTCGCCGTGCGCCTGGTGCGCGCGTGAGCTCGTTCGTGATCGCGCCGTCGATCCTGTCGGCGGACTTCGGCCGACTCGCCGACGAAGTGCGTGCGGCCGAGCGCGCGGGCGCGGACTGGATGCACCTCGACGTCATGGACGGCCACTTCGTGCCGAACCTGACGATCGGCCCCGACGTCGTCGCCGCCGTGGCGAAGGTCACCAAGCTGCCGGTCGACGTGCACCTGATGGTGCGCGAGCCCGACCATCTGCTCGAGGCGTTCGTCGCGGCCGGCGCGACAGCGCTCGGTGTACACGTCGAGGCCTGCACGCACCTGCACCGCACGCTGTCGCAGATCCGCAAGCTCGGCGTGCGCCCGTGCGTCGTGCTGAACCCGGCCACGCCCGCGAGCGCGATCGAGCCCGTCCTCCCCATGGTCGATCAGGTCCTGGTCATGACCGTGAACCCGGGCTTCGGTGGCCAGAAGTTCATCGCCGAGACGCTGCCGAAGATCCGCCAGATCCGCGGCTGGATCGACGCGAGCCGCCGCGACGTCGACATCGTCGTCGACGGCGGCATCGGCCCCGACACCATCGAGCGCGCCGCCGTGCATGGCGCGAACGCCTTCGTGATGGGCTCTGCATTCTTCAAGAGCCCCGACTACAAGGCGTTCGTCGACGGAATACGCGGGCAGCTGGCGTCGTTCGGGGCTTGAGAACGCGCGCACGCGATCAACGATCCCTACGGGCCCTTAGCTCAGTGGTGAGAGCGGCCGGCTCATAACCGGTTGGTCCCGGGTTCGAGCCCCGGAGGGCCCAAGGTCTCACCGACTCCGTTCTCCTTCGGCCCACAGCGCGCGCTCGTCGAGTCACGGGGAGATCCGGATGTATCGCGGGTTGCTGCTCGACTTCTACGGAACGCTGGTCGCCGAGGACGACGCGCTCGTCGCCCAGATCGCGGAGAAAGTTGCGGCGGCTTCGACGTGCGGTGCTCGAGCGGCCCAGGTGGCGACGCACTGGCACCAGCAGTTCGCCGAGCTCTGTGCGGCGGCGCACGGGTCCGCCTTCCGGAGGCAGCGAGAGATCGAGCTCGAGAGCCTGGCCGACGCGGCTCGGCACCACGACGCGGACGTCGCCGTCGCCGAGCTCGCGGGCGAGCTGTTCGCGTACTGGGCTGCGCCTGCCCCCCTCGCGGGTGCCGCCGCATTTCTGCGCAGCTACCGGGGCCCGATCTGCGTGGTCTCGAACATCGACGCGGCCGAGCTGCAAGCCGCGATCGCTGGACTCGGCTGGGAGTTCGCGCACGTCGTCACGAGCGAGCGCTGCCGCGCCTACAAGCCACGCGACGAGATGTTCCGCACCGCGCTCGACCTGCTCGGCTGCGCGCCGTCGGAGGTCTTGCACGTCGGCGACTCGATCGGCTCCGACGTCGTCGGCGCGAGCCGTCTCGGGATCGAGGTGGCCTGGGTGAACGCGGGCGAAAGAGCGTTTCCCGAGTCGCTCGGGATCCGGCCCCGCTACACGATCCGGGGCGTGGAAGAGCTGCTGCCGCTCCTCGACGAGCGCTGACGCAGCGCCGTGCCGATCAGCGGGCGACCAGCCGGTCGCCCCGCAACGCGAGGTGCGGCGCGCGCAGCGCGAGCTCGTGCAGGAAGCGCGGCTTGTCGTCGGGCGAGACGAGCG
>CAZMKX010000823.1:0-1839 GCA_964566375.1 uncultured Myxococcales bacterium | reverse complement strand
CTGCAGGTGACGACCGCCGTGTCGGCGGACGGGGGCCTCTCGGGCTCGACGCTCGACGAGGCCGAGAGCTGGGGCAAGGTGAAGGCGGGGGCGTCGCGCGCGATGGCCTGGCTCGAGCCGACCGTCTCGCTGCCGCTGCTCGCGACCGCGGCGATCCAGGAGGAGCTCGCGAAGGGGCGCACGCGCCTTCGGCTCGGCTGGAAGGGTCAGCTCCTCGAGCGCTTCGAGCACGTCCCCGGGTGATCGCCCCGATGCTGCTGGTGGACGGCGCATGGCTCGAAGCGCGGCTCGGCGACGCGAGCGTGCGCGTGATCGACGCCAGCTGGTACCTGCCCGCGCAGAAGCGCGATGCGCGCGCCGAGTACGCGGCCGGACACATCCCGGGTGCGGTCTTCCTCGACCTGTCGACGGATCTCGCCGACACGGGCGCGCCACTCCGCAACACGGTCGCGTCGCCCGAGTCGCTCGCGCGCACCTTCGCGAGCCGCGGCATCGGGCGCGCACACCACGTCGTCGTCTACGACCGCCTCGGCGGCTATTCGGCGGGCCGCGTGTGGTGGACGCTTCGTTACGCGGGACACGAGCGCGTGTCGCTCCTGGACGGCGGGTTCGCGCGCTGGGTCGCCGAGGGGCGGCCCGTCACCCCGGACGTCCCGACCCACGCGCCCGCCGAGTTCGTCGCCGCGCCGCGACCGGAGCTCCTGTGCGACAAGGCGGGTGTGCTGCGGGCCGTCCGCGACGGCGGCGTGCAGATCGTCGACGCGCGCTCGGCCGCGCGCTTCCGCGGCGAGGGCGAGGAGCACACGCGCCACAAGGGACACATCCCCGGCTCCCGCTCCGTGCCGTTCGACGAGAACCTGCTCGGCGATCCGCCGGGATTCCGGCCGCTCGACGATCTGCGCGCGCGCTACGAGCGCGCCGGCGTGCGCCTGGACCAGCCGGTCATCACCACCTGCGGCTCGGGCGTGACCGCCGCGCTCGATGCCTTCGCGCTCGCGCTCCTGGGACACACGAACGTGTCGGTCTACGACGGCTCCTGGGCCGAGTGGGGCGACGCGGACGACGTTCCGATCGCCACGGGCGAGAGCTGAGCGGCGATCTCGTCGGCGATCGCGTCGGGCGTACGGTCCTCGGTCGGAACGTGCACGGCGAAGAACGGGTCGACGTGGACTTCGCAGCACTCGGCCGCGCGCCGGAAGCTCCACGCCTCGGCGCCGCGCGCACGCAGGCGCGACTCGACCACCGGCAGCGGCGCGGTCAGGCAGAAATGCAGAACACGCGCATCCCGCGCGTGCAGCCCGGCGCGGATCTCGTCGAGGTATTCGCGGTTCGTGAACGCCATCGGCACGATCAGCGTCGGCCGCAGCCGCAGCCCGAATCGCACAAATCGCACCGTGAGCGCGCGCCAGAGCGCGAGATCCTGGAAGTCGTCCGAGCCGCGCCCGCGCAGTGGCACGAAGCGCGGCAGCCGGCGAAGCACGAACCCGATCGCTTCGGGATCGAAGAGCGCGCTTCCCGGAATCCGCTCGACGAGCTTGCGCGCGACGGTCGTCTTGCCGACGCCGAAAGCGCCGTTCAGCAGCACGACCATCTAGTGGTAGACGGTGTGGCTCGGCCGTCCGGCGAGGATGTTCTGCGCGCCCCAGTTCGTGACCTTCTTGAAGGCATCGGAGGCGATGAAGGCGCGGAACGCCTCCTCGCTCGACCAGACGGACACGATCAGGTAGTCGCGCTTGCCGGCGCCGACCTCCTTGAAGAGCCGGGAGTGCGTGTGCCCGTCCATTCCGGCCATCGTCTCGATCACGCGCGCGCACGCGTCCTCGAAGACCTTCTCCTTGC
>CAZMKX010000822.1:0-1852 GCA_964566375.1 uncultured Myxococcales bacterium | reverse complement strand
AGCATCGCGAACGCGGGCAGCGCGCCGAAGCGGATCGAGACCGCGATCCCCGTCAGGTAGAAGTACGGGTAGAAGTCGCTCGTGATCCCGCCGGTGACGGCGCAGATCGCCGCGACCACGACCGCGTCGAGAACGGTGGTCGCGATCGCGCCGGCCCGCACCGAGCGCCCGCGCCGGACCTGAAGCCAGGTCGCGAGCGTGTACAGCGCGGCCGCGGCGTACGTCCCGTACACGATCCGCACGGGCGCGGTGAAATCGGCGGGGTCGAGGATGAAGAGCCACGAGACCATGCCGAAGGCGCGCAGCTTGACGAGCAGGGCCTCGGCGCGTTGCAGGTGGGCGAGCTCGCTGCCTTCCACCCGCGCAGCATACCGCTCAGCCGGCGAGACAGGTGACGAGCCAGGCGCCGACGACCATCAGCGCGATCGCGACCTCGGCGATCGTCTCGCCGACGCCCGAGCGGATCGGAGTCGAAGGCATCGCGGAATCTCCTGAAGTCATGAACCGACCTCGTGCAACCGCGGTGCCAGCCCGGCGAGGGCCGACGGAGCGCCCGCGCGAGCCTGCCGTGCAGCGGACGCGCAACACCTGCGGCGGGGCTGCAGCACCGTTCCTGCGCCGCGTTGAGGAATCCCGGCACATCCCGCATTCTGACGGCCCCCTTTCGGAGGACGAACCGCGATGCGCCTCAAGTACGGCTGCAACCCGCACCAGAGCTACGCGGCGCTCGAGCCGCTCGACGGCGGAAAGCTCCCCGTCGAGCTGCTGAACGGCACGCCCTCCCTGATCAACCTGCTCGACGCGCTGAACGCCTGGCAGCTCGTGGCCGAGGCGCGCGAGGCCCTCGGTCTGGCCGCGGCGGCGAGCTTCAAGCACGTGTCTCCCGCGGGCGCGGCGGTCGCCGTGCCGCTGCCCGAGGACCTGGCGCGCGCCTACGAGGTCGATGGCGTCGCGCTCACACCTGCGGCGACGGCCTACGTGCGCGCGCGCGGCGCCGACCCGAAGTGCTCGTTCGGCGATTTCGTGGCGCTCTCCGACGTCGTCGACGAGGCGACCGCGGAGTTCCTGAAGGGCGTCGTTTCGGACGGGATCATCGCGCCCGGCTACGACGCGAAGGCGCTCCGCACGCTGTGCGAGAAGAAGGGCGGCTCGTTCATCGTGCTGCAGGCCGACGCGGGCTTCACGCCGCCCGAGCGCGAGGCGCGCGAGCTCTTCGGCGTCCGCCTGGTGCAGGACCGCAACAACCGGCGCGTGGGCGAGAGCGAGCTCGCGAGCGTCGTGTGCGGCGCGCTCACGCCCGAGGCGAAGCGCGATCTCGTCCTGGGCCTCGTCACCCTGAAGTACACCCAGTCGAACTCGGTCGGCTACGCGCTCGACGGGCAGATGATCGGGATCGGCGCCGGGCAGCAGTCGCGCGTCGACTGCACCAAGCTCGCGGGCGCGAAGGCCGACGTCTGGCATCTCGGCCGACACCCGAAGGTGTTGGGTCTGCGTTTCAAGAAGGGCGTGAAGCGCCAGGACCGGATCAACTGGCGCGTGCGCTTCATCGAGGGGGATCTGGTTCCGTCCGAGGAGGCTGCCTTCCGCGAGGTGCTCGACGAGCCGCTCGTCCTGCTCTCCGACGCCGAGCGGCGCGCCTGGCTCGCGCGGCTCGACGGGGTATCGCTCGTCTCGGACGGATTCATCCCGTTCCGCGACAACATCGACCACGCCGCGCGCCACGGCGTGAAGTTCATCGCGCAGCCGGGCGGATCGACGCGCGACGCGGACATCGAGGCGGCCTGCCGCGAGTACGGCATCGCCATGGTCCACACCCACCTGCGCCTCTTCCACCACTAGCCGCATGCCGGTC
>CAZMKX010000821.1:0-1862 GCA_964566375.1 uncultured Myxococcales bacterium | reverse complement strand
CGCTCGTCTCGAGCTTCGGGTCCTCGCCCGAGACGAAGCGCTGCAGGTTCGACATCGGGCCCATGAACGCGTCGACGAACCACGAGCCCGCGAGCGGTACATCCTGCCAGTCGCCTCCGATGGCGCACAGCTCGAGCGCGTCGGGCCGGCCCTTCGGGTAGTCGAGGTTCACGCCCATGACCAGGCGCGCCGCGCCACGCACGCCCTCGAGCTTCAGCTCCGACACGGCGTGCTTGGCGCCGAAGCGGTGCGCGTGGTTCGTGGTCACGCTACAGCGCAGCGTGTCACCGTAGTCGAGCACGATCGTGTTGCGCGTGTCGGCGAGGTCCGGGCTCTCGGGATGACGCACGCCGCGGCAGTACACCGAGCGCGGCTCGCCGACGAGCGCCCGGATCGCGTCCAGGTAGTGGATCGAGTGGTAGAGGACCTCGAGCCGCGGCAGGCCTCTCAGGAATGGCCAGAGCTCCCAGGGCGTGTGCAGGCAGATGCGCACCTCGAGATCGGTGAGCGCGCCGAAGAAGCCGCGCGCGAGCGCGTCGCGGAGCGCGAGCACGTTCGGCGCGAAGCGAAGCTGGAAGTTGATCGACGCCGTGAGCCGCTTCGCGCGGCAGAGCGCCAGGACCCGCTGCGCGTCGGCCAGGCTCTCGCCCATCGGTTTCTGGATCAGGAGGGCTGCGCCCGGGCGAGCGCGCTCGAGGATTCCCGCGATGGCCGCGCCCGGCACGGCGACGTCGAAGACGACGCCCTCGGCGGCGAAGGCGGCGTCGAGCGAGTCGAACACGCGCGGGATCGCGTAGTCCCGGGCGGCCGCGTCGCGCGCCTCGCGCCGGATGTCGTAGACGCCGCCGAGCGCAAAGCCCGCCTTCCGGTACGCGGGCACGTGTGCGTCGCGCACGATGCCCCCCGCGCCGATGATCACGATCGGACGCGGCGCACGCGGCAGCGCCCAGCGCTGCCGAAGGTCGCCCGGCAGCCCCGGGGGCGCTTCAGTCTTGATGGAACACCTCGTCCATCTCCGCCCACCACTCGCCCGCGCGCCGGTCGGGAAGCGGGATCTGCATCGCCTCCATCAGATCCCACCACTCCCGCATGCGCGGGGCCGCGGCCAACGCGCGCATGCGCGCTTCATACTCGCCGTCGGGGCCGTGGTACTCGTAGTAGCCGAAGAGTGTGCCCGCGCGGTGGAAGATCGAGTAGTTGCGCAGCCCCGCGTCGCGGATCGCGCGCGCGATCTCCGGCCAGATCGCGCGGTGATGGCGCACGTATTCGTCGAGCCGCGCGGGATCGAGCCCGAGGACCTGGCCGAAGCGACGCATTTGACCATCGTACAACGCGACGCGTACAAAGGTGCGCGATGGCAGGGCGTCTCTCCGGCAAGGTCGCGCTCGTGACCGGCGCGGCGCAGGGGATCGGCGCCGCGACGGCGCGCGCGTTCGCCCGCGAAGGCGCGCGCGTGGTCGCGACCGCCGCGATCGCTCCCGCGCTCGCCGCGCTCGCCGGTGAAGCCGGTCTCGAGACGCGGCGGCTCGACGTCACGCGCGCCGTCGAGATCGACGCGCTCGCGCGCGAGCTCGGCGCGCTCGACGTGCTGTTCAACTGCGCGGGCTTCGTGCACCACGGCAGCCTGCTCGACTGCAACGAGCGGGACTGGGATTTCTCCTTCGAGCTCAATCTGAAGTCGATGTACCGCACGATCCGCGCCTTCCTGCCCGCGATGCTCGAGGCCGGCCGCGGCTCGATCATCAACATGTCGTCGGCCGCGTCGACGATCCGCGGCGCGCCCAACCGCTTCGTGTACGGGACCACGAAGGCCGGCGTGATCGGGCTGACCAAGTCGGTCGCGATCGACTACGTGGGGCGCG
>CAZMKX010000820.1:0-1862 GCA_964566375.1 uncultured Myxococcales bacterium | reverse complement strand
CGAAGCTGCCCCCCGCGCGCGCGAACAGCTCGCGCGCCATGACCACCTCGAGGTATTCGCCATCCGCTTCGCCACCGGGGCCGGTCAGGACGTCCTCGGGGCTGTGGAAGCGAAGCAGAACCCGGTGTCCGCCCGCGCGGCCGTCGCTCCCCGCGCGCCAGGCGCTGCCCAGGTACAGATCGCCTCCCTGCGGCACCAGGCGGAGCGCAAGGTCGAGCAGCGCGCCCGCGGCGAGTCGGATCTGGCTCTTGTCGGCGAGGAGTGCGGGCGCCAGCGGGTCGAGCTCGCGGAGCACGACGAGCGACTTCGCGCGCGCTTGCGACTGGCGTGCGTCGAGCTCGGCGCCGAGCACCGCCGCCAGGTTGAAGGGCTCCGGCACGGGTGCCCCCATGCGCGCGAATCGCTCGACCTGCTGCAGCGTCTCGTCGAGACCGCCGAGGTCGCGCTCGACCAGTGCGCAGAGCTCGCGTCGGACCTGAGCGTCTTCGGGCCGCTGCTCCACCAGGCTCGCGTAGGTGCGAACGGCGCGCAGCGGGCCGCGAAGCGTGTGCGCGAGGGGCAGGACGAGGTCGCGCGTGTCGCGCGCGTGCTCCGCTGCGACGGACGGCGCTGGTTGCGACGATTCGCTCGCGTCGAGAGGCTCGGTCTCCGGCAGGAGCTCCGGCTCGAGCATCTCGAGCTCGGGCCAGGCCTCGTCCTCGGGCTCGAGGGACAGCTCGCCGAGGAGCTCGCCGGGAACCGGGGCCTCGCTCGCCTCGAGCGTCGCGAGCATCAGGTCCTCGTCGCTCGCGCCGGGAGCCTCGACCTCGGTCGTCGTCGCTCGCGCGGGCTCGGGCGCGAGCGGGATTTCCGCGACGCCGGTCGCCCTGAAGTGGGGTGCGTGCCCGGCGATGCGCAGATCCGACGCCAGGACGCGCGAGCCCGACGCTGCGGTACAGCTCGCCTCGGCGACGCGCTCGAGCTCGCGCAGATTCCCCGGCCAGCCGTACTCGAGCAGCTGCTCGCGCGCGTCGGGGTCGAGCACGAGCTCCCGGCCCTGGCGCTCGGCGGCAGCGCGGAAGCAGGCATCGAAGAGCGCGCTCCGATCGGGTCGTTCGCGCAGCGGTGGAAGCGCAACGCGGAGCCAGCCCAGCTCGCGAAGCGACCGGTGGAGCGCGTCGCCGCGCGTCGCCGCCGCAATCCAACGCAGCGGCTCGAGCGCGAGCGCCCCGCTCGCGCCGAGCAGGTGCGCGAGCTCCTGCTGCAACGCCTCTCCGGCGCGCTCGATCCCGTCCAGGTACACCGTCGCGCGTCGTCGAGCGGTGCGCGCCATCAGCGCGGCCTCGAGCTCGCCCGCCGGCACGGTCGAAAGAACAATCGGCACCAGGGCGTCGCGCGCGGGCTCGGCCAGATTGTGGACGTAGCGCGCGAGCAGACCGCGGCGCGTGCCGGGCTCGCCGAGCAGGAGAACGGGACGATGTGCGTTGCGCGGATCCACGGCTTGACGCAGCGCGGGCAGATCGACGCCCGCATACAGGCGTTCGACCTCGCGCGTCACCCAGCTCTGACGCGCGCGCTCACGCAAGCTCGCAGGCAGCGCGCCCGTTTCGATCAGCTCGCGCGCGCGCGCCTCGAGCTCGTCGGGATCGAAGGGGAAGCCGAGCTGCACCAGGTTCCGGTCGTCGAAGAGCCGCTCGAGCCGCGCGCCCGAGCGCGGATCGAGATCGGTCACGACGGCCAGTACGGGCGCCGCCGCGCGGCGCGGATGCGGGATCTGGCGCACGAACTCGAGCATGCGCTCCAGCCGCGGGTGGTCTGACGTGCCGTTGCCTACACCGCAGAGGATCAACAGATCCGGACTCGGCGCGTTCTTGAAGTCGGCG
>CAZMKX010000819.1:0-1864 GCA_964566375.1 uncultured Myxococcales bacterium | reverse complement strand
CTAGCTCGTCTGCCGCAGCCGCTCGGTGGCGATCGCGGAGACCGCCGCCTGCAGGTTGTAGCAGGGGATGAAGCCGGCCATCGGCACGCGGATCGAGGCGTCGCAGCGCGAGAGGATCTCGCGCGGGATTCCGCCGTTCTCTCCGCCCACCACGAAGATGCGCGCGCCGGAGAGGTCGAGCTGCCAGGGCGCGCGCGCGCCCGATTCGTCGAGCGCGTAGACCTGGTGCCCGGTCGCCCGCGCGGCGTCGAGCACCGCGCCGGCCTGCGTCCAGAACACCGGCATGAACTTGTCGGCGCGCATCGACGCGCGCAGCGCCGCGCGCTTCGCCTCGTGGTCGAACGAGCCGTCGATCGCGATGGCGTCCGCGCCCGAGACTTCGGCGGTCCGGATCACCATGCCGACGTTTCCCGGGTAGGCGACACCGACCAGAAGCCAGAGCGCGCCGCGCCGCTCGAGCGACGCCTCGAGGCTCGCGTCGGGATCGCGGCCGACGAGCGCCAGGATCTCTTCCGGCGGGCTCACGTGACACAGCCGCGTGACGACGTTGCGCGTGGCGGTGCGCACGGCGATGCCGAGCTCCTCGGCGCGCGCGACGAGCGGCGCGACCTCCTCCTGGCACGCGTCCTCCTGAACGAGCAGAAGGCGCACGTCCTCGCCCGCGCGCAGTGCGGCGTCGATCTCGACCGGACCGGCGAGCTGGCGCACGCGGGGGCTCTTCATGCGCGGGTACTCTACGGGAGAAACGGCGCGCAGTTGTGGGCGATGCCCTGCGCCAGCCCCGCGAGCGCGCGGCGCAGGCGAACGGCGTCCAGCAGATCGCACGCGCTGCTTCCGCCGACGTCGCACTTCTGGGGTGCGGGAAGCGCCGCGAGCGGGTTGGCCAGGAACGCGCGCAGGGCGCTTGTATCGGCCGCGTCGATGCGGCCGTCGTCGCTCGGATCGCCGCACTGGCAGGCGTTTCCCACGCCGTCGGGCGTGGCGCCGCCGAGCCCGCCGGAGTCGGCCTGCGCGGGATCGGGCTCGACCGGGCAGACGTCGAGCGCATCCTGCACGCCGTCGTGGTCGTAGTCGCCGCCGGGCGCGGCGACGCTGCCGTCGAGGTGGCCGCGCACGACCAGGCCGTTCGGGCTCGCGGTGGTGAAGAGCACGTCCGCCGCGGCGAGTCCGCCGCTCGAGTTCGCGTGCAGGAGCATCGGCCCGGGACAGCACTCCTCGCCGATCTCGCCGGCCGGCCCCGTGGCCGCAAGCGTCTGGGGTACACCGAAGCGCGACGGCAGCAGCGCGTGCGGGCGCGTCAGGTTGCGCGCGTCGAACGCGGCGAGCGCCAGGCCCCCGTCGTTGTACGAGGTCGCGGCCAGGAAGTCGCCCGACGCGCCGAAGCGCACCTGCGGAAGGTACGAGTACAGGCCGCTCGAGCCGGGCGGCGCCGCGAGCACGATCGGATTCGCGCCGCCGCGGATCACGCGCTCGCGCAGGCACGGCACGCCGCCGACGCTCGCCGGTGTACCGTCATTGCAGGACGGACGCTGCAGACGCGCGTCGACGGCGGCGGTCGGCAGCGACGCGACGTTGCGCAGGTCCACGGCAAAGAGCTGGCGCAGCGTCGCCGAGCTCGACACGCCGACGGAATTCGTCGGATCGAGCGCGAGGCCGCGGCCGGACGGATTCCCGGGGCCGAGCGGGATCGACCCCACCAGCGCGCCCGTCGCCACGTCGAGGATGTCGATGCTGCCGTTGCCGGTGACGAGCGGCGGAAAGCTCGCGTCGTAGATGCCCGCGTTCGTGACCGCGACGCGCCCGCCGGGGAGCTCCGTCAGCGCGACCGGGTTCGGATCGCTGGTGATCGCGAAGAACGGGCTCG
>CAZMKX010000818.1:0-1872 GCA_964566375.1 uncultured Myxococcales bacterium | reverse complement strand
CCACTCGACCGATCGCGCGCCGCATCGTAAGGGCGAGGGCAGGGGTGTCAAGTCGGCCCTGGCCGTACTGGCGCTGGTGCTCGGGCTCGCGATTCCGGCACTGGCCGCGACCTTCGAGATCTACGTGCCTCGGAGCCGGCCGGCGGAGGAGCTCGCCCCGCTCGTCCAGGACGTGATGGCGGGCCGGGGCTCGGCGGTCGCAGACCCGCACTCCGGCAAGATCGTGCTATCGGGTGAGCCCGAGGCGATCGCGCAGGCGCTCGCAGCGTTGCGCAGCCTGGACGAGCCGGTGCGTCAGTTCCGGGTCGAGTCGGAGACCTCGACGCGATCGGCGCTCGAGGGCGCCGGCGCGAGCGTGGGCGGCTGGATCCAGGCGGGTGACGTGCGAATCGGCCGGGTGTCCGGGCCCCAGGGCATCGACGTGCGGGCGAGCGCGGGTGGCGCGGGCTCGGACGAGCGGCTCGGCGCGATGGTCACGGTCATGGAGGGCCGCTCGGCCGAGATCTGGACCGGCACGGACGTTCCGGTCACCTCGCGCGTCGTCGAGCGCGCAGGCCCGTACGCGCGCGTCCGGGAGTCGACGGAGCTCGTTCCGGTGCGGAGCGGCTTCCGGGTCCGGCCGCGAGGTGCGGGGCCCGACGCGATCGAGCTCGAGCTCACGCCGATCGTCGCCGAGCCGGGCCCGGACGGGTCGATCCGCGAGACCGGCGCCTCGACACGGATCCGTGTCCGTCCCGGCGAATCGCTCGTGATCGGCGGCGTGACCCGCGCCGCCGACGGCTCGAGCGTGGACGTGTTTCGCGGCGGCGCGACGTCGTCGGGCGCGCGCGAGTCAGTGCTCGTCGTGCGCGTGACGGAGCTCGACGACCAGGGAGCCCCGCCCGCCTCGCGCGGGCGCTGAGCGCGGAGCTACGATCCGAGCAGCGACTTTCCGATCACTCGCAGCTGCAGGATCGGCTTCACGCCCTCGAAGATCGGCAGGACCTGCGCGTCGACGACGTACCGGCTGATCGGATACTCCTCGGCGTAGCCCCAGCCGCCGTGCAGGAGCTGACCGTCCTGGGTGACGGCGACGGCGACGTCGCATGCGAGCAGCTTTGCCTGCGCGGCGTACGGCGCGGCCTTGCGCTCGTCTTCGTCCATGGCGGCCGCAGCGGCGTAGGTGATCGCGCGCGCGGCGGCGAGCTGCGTGGCCATCCAGCCGAGCTTGTATTGCGTGAGCTGAAACTCGGCGAGCGCCACGCCGAACTGCCGGCGATCGACCACGTACTCGGCGGTCTTCTCGAGCGCTGCCTGGGCTACACCGCAGGCGCGAGCCGCGGTTTGAAGCCGGCCCGCGCTGAATCCACCCATCTGCAGGTAGAAGCCCCGGCCGATCTGCCCCTCGCCGCCGACCACGTTCTCGGCCGGTACGAACCAACGCTCGAAGTTCAGCGTGAACGAGTGCATGCCGCGGTAGCCGGGCGTCGCGTCGGCCTTGCCGGCGAGCTTGCCGCCGCCCGGCTGACTGAACTCGAATTCGTGACCCAGCGCACGCGGCTTGGGCACGATGAAGAGCGTGAGCCCGCCATTGCCCTTCTTCATGTCGGGATCGGTGCGCGCGAGCAGCGCCAGGATGTCGGCGCGGCCTGCGAACGTGCACCATGCCTTCGGCCCCGTGATCTCCCAGCCTGCGACACCGTTTTGCGTCGCGCGCTCGGCGCGGCACTTCACGCTGGCGACGTCACTTCCGACGTCCGGCTCGGTCACGCTGATGCCGACCATCAGCTCGCCGGCCGCGATCTGCGGCAGCCAGTGCTTTTTCTGCGCCTCGGTGCCGCCCGCGAGCAGCGCCTTGGTGAGGATCTCGGGGCGCGTGATCAGCGAGCCCGC
>CAZMKX010000817.1:0-1874 GCA_964566375.1 uncultured Myxococcales bacterium | reverse complement strand
GCGGGTCGCTGGCCATCGACCCGCGAGTCTACGCCCGGGCTAGCGAGCCGTCAGCACCCGCTTGCGCGCGGCGAGCATCACCGCCGCGGCGCCGATCGCGAAGAGCGCGACCGAGTGCGGCTCCGGAATCGGGCTGGTCGACGGGACGCCGCCGGTCGGGCCCCGCTCCACGACGCCGCGCCCGAGCGAGCGCGAGCGCCCGTAGCGGATGTCGAAGCGGTCGAGGTCGGGCTTTCCGAGCGACGGATCGAAGAGCAGCGTGAGCTGCATCGTGCGGGACTCGCCGATCGCGAGACCGCGCTTGCCGCCGAAGCGGCAGAGCGCACCGGCCTCCGTCCGACACGCCCTGCGCGCGCTCCGCTCGGCCCGCACGCGGGCGCGCGTGCGGCGAGACTCGTCCACGCCGAGCGACCCGCTCGCGAGGCTCGCGCCGCTCTCGAAGCCGAACTCACTGATGCGCGCGCCCGGGAAGAGCACGGAGTCGGAGGTGTTCGTCAGCGTGACGTCGAGGACGACGCGATCCGCGCTCATCTCCACGACCTCGAAGCGCGCACGCCCCGAGAGACCCGCGTCGCGCGCAGCGCCACCGCCGAAGATGACGTCGAATCGCTGGCCCGGGCTCGTGATCTCGACCGCGAAGGCGGGCGCGCAGAGCGACGCGAGCGCCAGAGCGAGGACGACACGAGACAGCACACGATGCGCGGAGGACCACGACAAGTTCAGCACCTCACCGGTTCAGGAACGTCCAGCAGCAACAGCAAACCCGAGCGGGTCCGGAGCGCGCACGATAAGCGAACCGATGTCGGAACACAAGCCGGCCCCGCTCCAAAAGCCCAGTCTTTTCAGGTTGTTGCATACCCTGGCGTTGGTGGCGCGGCGGTTCCCGTATGCTCGTGCGCGCGCAGCTGGGAGGCAGATCATGGCGCCGCGAGACCCCGACCGGATCGACTCCGTGGACGCATTGCGCGCGCGCTTCGGTGCGCCGAACCCCGCCACGTTGCAGAAGGTTCTCGATCGGCTCGACGCGCAGATGATCGCGTTCCTCGCGCGCTCGCCGCTCTGCCTGCTCGCGACCAGCGGCACCGACGGCGCGCTCGAGGTCTCGCCCAAGGGCGACGGTCCCGGCTTCACGCTCGCCGAAGACGAGTCCACGCTGCTGATCCCCGACCGAAAGGGAAACAAGCTGCTCTTCGGGCTCGAGAACATCCTCGCCCATCCGAACGTGGGCCTTATCTTTCTCGTGCCCGGCACGGAGGAGACCCTGCGCGTCAGTGGACGCGCCGAGCTTCGCACCGACCCCGCCCTGCTCGATCGGCTCTCCGCGCGCGGACAGCCGGCGCTGCTCGCGATCCGCGTGCAGGTCGAGCGCTGCTTCTTCCACTGCGCGCGCGCCTTCCTGCGCGCGGAGCTCTGGAGCCCGGAAACCTGGCCCGCTCGCCAGCGCGTCTCGTTCGGGATGCAGATCGCGCCGCGGATCGGCGGCGATGACGCGCTCGCCGCGCAGATCGACGCTGCGATCGAGCAGCGCCGCACCGATCTCTAGGCGACGCCTGCCCGCGGAACGGGCACGCTCCCGCGCCGCGCCCGGGCATCGCCCGCAGCGCGGTGGCACGCGGATTGAAACAGACCGGTGTAGGGAGCCGCGGATGGTGAGAATCGAGGCGACGATCAAGCCGTTCAAGATCGACGCGTTGAAGGACGCCCTCGCGGAGATCGGCGTCGAGGGCATGACCGTCACCGAGGTGAAGGGATTCGGCCAGCAGAAGGGTCACCTCGAGCTCTACCGCGGGGCCGAGTACGTCGTCGACTTCCTGCCGAAGCTCCGCGTCGAGCTCGTCGTCCCAGACGACGCGCTCGAGAAGGTCACGTGCGCG
>CAZMKX010000816.1:0-1874 GCA_964566375.1 uncultured Myxococcales bacterium | reverse complement strand
CGAGGATCTCCTGTCCCGTGACGGTCGCCGCGCCGAACTTCCCGACCTTCACGCCCGCCGCGACGTTCGCGAGCCACGCGGCCTCGCCGATCGTGGCGCCCGCCGACAGCGCGAGCGCGAGCGTTGCGGCGACGACGTCGCCCGCACCGGTGACGTCGACGAGCTCGCGCGGACGCGCGGGGATCTCCACCAGCGCCTGCGCGTTCGCACCGTCCCGGCTCGCGAGGAGCATTCCCGCCTGTCCGCGCGTCAGCAGGACGTGCGGGACATCGAGCTCGCGCGAGATCCGTCTCGCCGCCTCGGCGGCCTCGCGCGCGGTCGACAGGCGTGCGTGCGCGAAGGCCTCCGCCTCGCGCGCATTCGGCTTGATCACGGTCGCGCCGCGGAAGGCGTCCCAGGGCAGGTTCTTCGGGTCGACGACCACCGGACGCCCGCGCGACGCGGCGATCGCGGCGCGACACACCGAAGGTGAGAGCACGCCCTTCGCGTAGTCGGACAGGATCAGCGCGTCGGCGCGGGCCACCGCCGATGCCACGCGCGCGCAGAGCCGCTTCTCGAGCGCGGGGGGGAGCGGTGCCACCGTCTCGCGGTCGAGGCGGATCACCTGCTGGTGGCGCGCCACGATGCGCGTCTTGCGCGTGGTCAGGCGCTGCCGGTCGGCGAGAATCCCGCTCGGGGCGATGCCCAGATTCGCCGCCTCGGAGCGGAAGAGCGCGCCGTCCGCGTCGTCGCCGACCACCGTGCACAGCCCCGCGCGCGCTCCGAGCGCGACCAGGCACTTCGCGACGTTCGCCGCGCCGCCCAGCATGAACTCCTCGCGCTCGACGACGAGCACCGGTACGGGCGCTTCCGGCGAGATCCGCTCCACCTCGCCTGCGACGTAGGCGTCGAGCGTAGCGTCGCCGACCACCACCACGCGGCGGCCGACCATGGCGGCGAGCAGCTCGCGCATGCGCGCGACGGGCGGCTCGCGGAACTCTCCCGAAGCGGGCTGACTCGATCGACGGCGACTCACGCTGCCCTCCCCCCGTACCGGTGCCAGATCCGCGCGATCTCGAAGAACGCGACGAAGAAATCGATCGGCCGCACCTTCGACCCGGCGACGTCCTGCCAGCACTCGAGCGGCAGCTCGTAGATCGCCTCGGCGGCCGGCGTTCCGCGCCCGTCGCGACGCGCGCGCAGGAGCCGCGCGACGATCTCGACGTCGAAGGTCCAGTTGACGCTGAACTCCGCGTCGAAGAGCGCCTTCAGCTCGGGCGTGCGCCGCATCAGCTTCGCGCCGCACTGCGTGTCGTAGATCGCCAGGCCCAGGACCTGCGAGACGGCCGTCGCGAAGACGCGGCCCAGATAGTGCCGCAGCGGGTTGCGCCGCACCGTGCGCCCGAGCAGCTGGACGCGCGAGCCGAAGACGATCTCGATCCGCGGAAAGCGCTCGAGCACGGCGACGAAGCGCGGGATCTCCTCGAGCGGTGTCGCGAGGTCCGCGTCCCAATAGCCCACGAACGCGGCGTGCGACTCGAAGGCGGTCAGCAGACCTTGCCGCACGGCCTCCGCCTTCCCGACGTTTCCGGGCAGGTCGAGCACGGCGAAGCGCGCGGGGTCGTGGCGCTCGAGCTCGCGAAGGCGGTCGAGCGTCGCGTCGGTGCTGCCGTCGTTCACGAGCACGAAGTCGATCGCCGGCTCGCGCGACGCGAAGCTGCGGAACGCCTGCAGATTCACGCGCTCCGCCTCGTTGTAGCAGGGCACGACGATCTGGCTGCGCGACGGCGCATCGACGCCGGACGTCAGACTCGGGTCTCCCGGCGCGCCTCGAGCTTCTGCGGGTCGCTGGCCATCGACCCGCGAGTCTACGCCCGGGCTAGCGAGCCGTCAGC
>CAZMKX010000815.1:0-1876 GCA_964566375.1 uncultured Myxococcales bacterium | reverse complement strand
GCCGCCTGCGTGAAGAACGACAGGATCGTCGGCCAGGCGAGCTCCCAGACGCCGAGCGTCGCGGGCGACGAGCCGGGCGGTGCCGAGCCTTCTTCGTAGAGGTCGACGAGATCGGAGGCGAGCTCCGGCGCGATCTCCGGCTCGCCGGAGGAGAGTCGCGTCCCGCTCACGGCGCGCGCTTTATCGCACAGGCGCGTGCGGGCGTCAAAATCCGCGCATTGACACGGTTTTCGTGATCTTCTAGGAATCGACCGGCGGCGACGCGCCGCCAGGGGGGGACGAAGCGATGGCGCTGCTACAGCCGGTGACTCCGCGCGAGCTTCACGGTCGGCGAAAGCTCGAGGTCTTCGCACCCGCGACGCTCGAGCGCCTGGGCGAGATCGAGGTCGCGAGCCCCGACGACGTGCGCGAGGCCGTCGCGCGCGCGCGCGCGGCGCAGCCCGCGTGGGCCGAGCGCGGCTTCGAGCAGCGCGGTCGCCTGCTGCTGCGCGCGCGTGATCTGCTCGTCGAGCGCGCGGACGCGATCGCCGACGTGATCTGCCGCGACACCGGCAAGCCGCGGCTCGAGGCGATGACCTCCGAGATCCTCGGCGCCTGCGACGCGCTGACGTTCTACGCGAAGAACGCGAAGCGCCTGCTGCGCGACGAGAAGAAGCCTCTTCACCTGATGAAGACGAAGAAGCTCGTGCTCTCGTACCGGCCGATGGGCGTCGTGGGAATCATCACGCCCTGGAACTTCCCGTTCCTGCTGAGCCTGAACCCCGCCGTGCAGGCGCTGATGGCGGGCAACGCGGTGGTGCTGAAGCCCTCCGAGATCACGCCCTTCGTCGGGCTCGCGCTCGCGCAGCTCTTCGCCGACGCGGGCCTGCCGGAGGACGTCTTCCAGGTCGTCACCGGCGACGGCGCGACCGGCGGCGCGCTCGTCGAGGCCGGCTGCGACAAGATCGCGTTCACGGGCTCCGTGCGGACCGGTCGCAAGATCGCCGAGGCCTGCGGGCGTGCGCTCGTGCCGTGCACGCTCGAGCTCGGCGGCAAGGATCCGATGATCGTCTGCGAGGACGCCGACGTGGAGCGCGCCGCGCGCGGCGCCGTCTGGGGCGCGTTCACGAACGCGGGCCAGGTGTGCATGTCGACGGAGCGCGTGTACGTCGTCGAGCCGATCGCCGCGGCCTTCACCGAGCGCGTCGTCGCGCTCACCCGCGAGCTGCGCCAGGGACCCGAGAGCGAGGGCGAGGTCGACCTCGGCGCGATCACGAGCCCGGCGCAGCTCGAGATCATCGAGTCGCACGTCGCCGACGCCGTCGCCAAGGGCGCGAAGGTGTTGACGGGCGGCCGACGCAATCCGGCGTATGCCGGCTTCTTCTTCGAGCCGACGGTGCTCGCCGACGTGAACCACGACATGGCGATCATGCGCGACGAGACGTTCGGTCCGTGCCTTCCCATCCAGGTCGTGAAGGACGAGGAGGAAGCCCTGCGGCTCGCGAACGACTCGCCCTACGGCCTGCAGGCCAGCGTGTGGACGCGCGACTCGTGGAAGGGCAAGCGGCTCGCGAACCGGATCGCCGCGGGCGGCGTCGTCGTCGACGACTGCATCGTCACCTACGGCATCTCCGAGAGCCCGTTCGGCGGCGTGAAGGACAGCGGCATCGGACGCGTGAACGGCGAGCTCGGCCTGAAGAGCTACTGCCACGTCCAGTCGGTCGTTCTGCCGCGGCTGCGCGGCAAGTCGGAGCTGCTCTGGTACCCCTACACCGCCAAGACGCTGGGCCTCGTGAGGCGCGCGCTCTCGCTCCTGTACCGCTCGCCGATCGGCAAGCTGCTCGGGAACTGAGCCGGCCGTGACGCTCGCGGAGCTCGCGGCCGCGCTCGCGCTTCC
>CAZMKX010000814.1:0-1880 GCA_964566375.1 uncultured Myxococcales bacterium | reverse complement strand
TCGTCACGCTCGGCTTCGGGGGGATGCCGCCCGAGGTGGCGCGCGAGAACTACCGCCTGTTCGCGACGGAGGTCCTGCCCGCGCTGAAGGCCCACGACGTGGGCGGCGAGATCGGCGTCACGTACGGGCCGTGAGCTCCGCGCCCGGTCCGGGCGGAGTCAGTCCGCCTTGCCGCTCGCGACCTCCGCGGCGAGCGCGAGCGCATCGGCGATGCTCGCACAATCGAACGTGGAGAGGCCCGCGTCGGTCGCGCTCTTCGACCATCGCTTCGCACCCATGGCCGCGACCGCGCTGCGCCCGTGCACGTTGATCACGGCGCGCAGGCCGTTGTCCCGGGCGAGGGCGGCGCCCTCGGCCTGGATCCAGCCCAGGTCGGCTTGCGACGGCACGCCGGGATTGCCCGTGAGATCGACGATCCAGGACCGTGCGCCCAGCCGACCGCACTCGAGCAACGCCTTCTCGAGCGCCTCGCGGAACCGACCCGAGGTCATCGAGGACCACGAGCCGATCAGCGCTTTCTCGTGTGCGCAGTGCGTGACCACGATCGTCCCGTCGATCGAGAAGAGCCTTGCGCCAGCCATCGCCGCACCCTCCGTTCGCGATCTGCCCGTCGAGATCGGCTCCGCCAGAGGGCGGCTTGACCGTTCGATCCGGAGGACCTAGCCGCCGAGGCGGGCGAGTGCGGCCCTGGACGGCGCGTGCTCCGGCAGGATGGCAAGCGCACGCTGCAGCGACGCGCGCGCGCGCTCCGCGTCACCGGACCGCTCCGCCGCGAGCGCGAGCAGGTACAGGTTCAGCGCCTGGTTGTGACGCGCGCGCATGGCATCCAGCGGGCGACCCTGTCCGGTGTAGGCCTGCTCGAGCAGCTCCCAGGCGACCACGAGACCGGGCTCGGTCTCGACGTACCGCTCGAGCAGCGCGACACCGGCCTCGACGTCGCCGGCGGCGAGCTCGGCGCGGCCCGCGACGAACCAGAGCGGGGGTTGGGCATTCCAGTACTCGGTCTTGCGCACCGGCGCCAGCGCCGCGAGGGCGTCGTCGGCACGACCGAGGCGGAGCAGGATCGAGGCGCGCAGCCCGAGCGCCGACGGATCGGCCGGCCGGAGAGTGAGCGCGTGGTCGACGTCGGCAAGCGCGCCGGCGAGATCCTGCTGCATCAGTCGTGCGCGCGCGCGGACTGCGCGCAGCGGGAAGCTCGCGGGCTCGAGCGCGACCGCGCGATCGATCGCCTCGACGTAGGAGGCGGAATCGGTGGTGTTCGCCGTTCGCGCGAGCTCCTGGCGTGCGGCGATCGCCTCGCCGGAGTCACCTGCGAGCTCGGCGAGGGTGTCGCCCACGGCCCGATCGTGGCGCGCTCCGACGTACGCGAGCGCGAGCTCGCCCGGGCGGGGATCCCCGGAGCCTCCGAGCGCGCTCTCGAGCAGCGGCCAGCCGCCCAGCCCGAATGCGTCGATTTCCGCCCAGGTGCGGTCCGTCGGTCCCAGGCCCGGCTCCGCGAACTCATCCGCGTAGAGCAGCCATGGCGTGCGCAGCTCCACGAAGAGGTTGTCGTCGGAGTTCACGACGGGCGCGCCTTCGATCAGGGCGTCCACGTCGGCGGGAAGCAGGCGCAAGAGGCTCCACAGCTCCGCCGTCGAATGCGTGCCGACGCGATAGAGATCGGATTGCACGGCGGGCGGAAGGGACTCGTAGCGCGGCAGGTCGGAAACCTGGAGCGGCTGCGTCGTCGCCATCAGCATCACGTCGGGGAGCGTCCGGTCGAGCGCGAACGCGTACACGAACGGAAACTCCGCGCGCAGCGCGGCCAGGATCGAGCGCAGCACCTCGGGATCGGTGGCGTAGAGCGGAAACCACTGAAGAAGCCGGCCGCCCGGAGCGAG
>CAZMKX010000813.1:0-1885 GCA_964566375.1 uncultured Myxococcales bacterium | reverse complement strand
GCCCACGACCGAGGCCACGACCATCGCGAGGAACGTCGGCATCGCCAGACGGGTCGGTTGGAGACGTGTGGCGCTTGAGCGACTCCGACGGCAGCTTCAGCGCGCCGGCGCCAGGAAGTCGCCGACGAGCACCTGCGCGAAGCCCGACTCGTACGGCGAGAGCGCCCTCACCTCGACGTCGACGTGCTCGAAGAGCCACTCGTCGCCGACGCGGAGGTAGCGGTCGTGATAGCGCGCCGCGAGCCAGGCCGCGCGGTTCCCGCGCGCGAAGACGATCGGCTGCCAGAGCACCCAGTCACCGGTGGCGATGTCGCCGCTCACGGTGATCACGGGGTTGGTCACGTGGTGAACCGCGAAAGTGACGGTCTTCGAGCAGCCCGCGAAGAAGGCGCGGATCGCTTCGCGCCCCTCGAACCGGCCGAGCGCGTGCCCGTCCCAGATCGCGTCCTCGGTGAAGAGCGGCGCGAGCCGGTCGGGCGGGTAGCCGTCGTCGCAGTACGTCGCGTAGCGGTGCTTGAGCGCCTTGATCGCTTCGAGGTCCTCGAGGCGCCGGATCCGCTCTTCGATGGTCGGGCTCATCCGGCGATCTTCCTCCCGACGCGCCGCTCGCGCAAATCGGGCATCCTCTCGCGATGAGCGACACCGACCTGTGCTTCGCGACGCTGACCGAGACGAGCGAACGCATCCACGCACGCGAGCTCTCGCCTGTGGAGCTGACCCGCGCGCAGCTCGCGCGGATCGACGCGCGCAATCCCGCGCTGCACGCCTACCTGACCGTGCTCGCGGACTCCGCGCTGCGCGACGCGCGCGCGGCCGAGGACGAGATCGCCAATGGGCGCTGGCGCGGGCCGCTGCACGGGATCCCCGTGGGCGTGAAGGATCTCTGCGACGTCGCGGGCGTTCCCACGACCTGCGCGTCGCGCGTGCTCGATGCGCGCCCCGCGCAGCGCGACGCCACCGTCGTGCGCCGGCTTCGCGAGGCCGGCGCGGTGATCGTCGGCAAGCTCCACCAGACGGAGTTCGCGCTGTCGGGGTATCACCCGAGCCTGCCGGTGCCCGTGAATCCATGGGATCCGTCGCGCTTTCCCGGCCTCTCGTCGAGCGGGTCGGGCGTCGCGACCGCGGCGGGGCTCGCGTTCGCGACGCTCGGGACCGACACGGGCGGGTCGATCCGCTTTCCCTCGGCGGCGTGCGGCGTGGTGGGCCTGAAGCCGACGCGCGGGCGCGTCTCGAGGCACGGCGTGTTCCCGCTCGGGGGCTCGCTCGATCACGTCGGGCCGCTGGCGCGATGCACCGCGGACGCCGCGGCCGTGCTCGACGCGATCGCGGGGGCCGATCCCGCCGATCCGAGCGCGCTGCACGCTCCGTCACCGAACTGTGTCGCGTCGCTGGCGCGCGGCGCGCACGGGGTGCGGATCGGCGTGGACGAGGCCTACGCGACCGAAGGGGTCGAGCCCCGGGTCGCCGCCGCGTTCCGCGAGGACGTGGAGCGGCTCGCGTCGGTCGGCGCGACGATCGTTCCCGTGCGCGTTCCACCGGTCGAGTCCCAGCTCTCGGCCTGGGCCGTGATCTGCGCGGCCGAAGCCGTCTTCCACCACCGCGGGCTCTTCCCCGAGCGCGCATCGGCCTACGGCCCGACCTTCCGCAGCTTCCTCGAGTGGGGCAGCCGCTTGTCGGGAGCGGACGTGGCAGCGGCGTGGATCGCGCGCGACGAGTGGACGACTCGGCTCGCCGCTCTCCTCGCGAGCGTCGACATGCTCGCGTGCCCGTCGATGCCGGTTCTTCCGCTCCCCGTCGAAGCGCTCGCGCCGCAGGCGCTTTTCGCTCCGGAGGTGACGGCGCTGATCCGCTTCACCGGGCCATTCAACTTCTCGGGCAGCCCGAC
>CAZMKX010000812.1:0-1893 GCA_964566375.1 uncultured Myxococcales bacterium | reverse complement strand
GCTGCTCTTGCCGCTCGCGCTCACGTCGTACGCGCCGCCGGCGCGCGCCGCCGATCCGAGCGCAGGCGGAGCGACGACTGCCGTCGCGGCCGCGCCCGTCTACAAGCCGCCGGCGCGCGGCAAGCCGCGCGGGCGCGTGGGCGGTGGAACCCGTGGCGCGGGTGCGCCGCTCGGTGCGCTGACGGCGCTCGTTCCCGATCACACGGGGCTGACTCTTTCCGCCACGCCCGCGCTGTTCTGGAATCTCGGCGCGCTGCCCGACGCGAACGCGAAGCTCGTCTTCGTGCTCGCGAACGACGAGAGCGTCGAGCCGGTTCTCGAGATCGACCTCGCGCGGCCCTCGGCGACCGGAATTCAGCGCACCGATCTCTCGACCTACGGCGTCGAGCTGCGCACCGGCGTCGAGTACGAGTGGAGCATCGCGCTCGAGACCGATCCCGCGCGCCGGTCGAGCGACGTGGTGACCGTCGGCTGGATCGAACGCGTCGAGGCGCCTGAGGGTCTCGCCGCGGCCGACGCGACGGCACTGGCCGGCGCGGGGATCTGGTACGACGCCTTCGCTGCCGCCTCACCCGAGCAACGCCGGCAGCTCCTGCGCGACGCGGGGCTCTCCGCGGACGCCGCGGCGCCCTGAAGAATTCCGCCCCCCAGTGAATCGCTTCACAGCCGGGCGAGACGCCGGAGCCGATCCTGCTCCTCGTAGGCGAGAGCCTGGCTCTCCCGGAGGACCACAGATGACGTTGAATGGCTGGCTGGGCGGTCGGGATGGGCGGATCGCGCTCTCCCTCGCGCTGATGCTGCATCCCGGCACGGCCGCCGCGGCTCGATCAGAGCCGATTTCCCTGCTGGTGGTCGCGTCCTCCGAGGCGAGCCCGGCTCCCGCCGGCGACACGGGCGCAGGCACCGAAGTCGAGCGGCCCACGCCCCCGCACTCCGTGAAGATCGCCGATTCCGAGACCGATCCCCTCCCGGTCTACACACCTCCGCGTCGGGCCACCCCGCGCGAGATGGTGGGCGGTGGTCTGCGGGGCACGCGGGGCCTGCCGCTGCCGCTCGCTCTGGTGCCTGCGCACGTGGCGCTGACGAGCGCCGGCTCGCCGTCGCTGTTCTGGTGGGTGGGCTCGGCGCTGCCCGAAGGCACCACCGTGACGCTGACGCTGATCACGGACGAGAGCCCGGAGCCGCTGGCCGAGATCGCGCTTCCGACACCGGCCCGTCCGGGGGTGCAGCGCGTGAGGCTCGCCGACTACGGCGTCGTGCTCGCGCCCGACGTGGAGTACGAGTGGTCGATCGCGCTCGCCAGCCGGGGCTCGAGCCACGCGAACGACCTGCTCGCCACCGGCTACGTCACGCGCGTCGCGGCGCCGGCGGCGCTGGCGGGAACGCCGAAGGGCGCACGCGAGCTGGCCGCCTCGGGCCTCTGGTACGACGCGCTCGCCGCGGTATCGGACGAGATCGAGGTACGCCCCGCCGATCCGCGCCCTCGCGCGGCGCGCGACGCGCTCCTGCAGCAAGCGGGGCTGACCGTCGCGGGCAACTGAGCCAGAATCGCTCCGATGCCCCCCAAGCTCGGCGCCCACCTCGGTCAGCAGAACCTCTCGGTCGACGAGATCCGCCGCTGCTTCCGCCGCTTCGACGCTGCCCGACTGGACTGGATCTCGATCTGGGACCACTTCTACGAGGCCCCTCCCGCCGGCGGAACGCAGCCCCACTTCGAGGCCGTCTCGCTCCTGGGCGCACTCGCCGTCGAGACACACCACGCCACGATCGCGTGCCTGGTCTTCTACCCGGGCTACCGAAACCCGGCCGCGCTCGCGAAGGCCGCGACGACGCTCGATCACCTGTCGGGCGGCCGCTTCGTGCTCGGACTCGGCGGCGGCTGGCACGAGTGGG
>CAZMKX010000811.1:0-1902 GCA_964566375.1 uncultured Myxococcales bacterium | reverse complement strand
CCGCGCACGATGTTCTTCGGATCCGGTCCGTACTTGCTCGTCGCGTCCTGGCTGAACGGCAGGTCCGTCGTCAGGTACTTGGTGAAGATCTGGTGCGCGCCCAGCTTCTCCGGGCGGTGCACCTTCACCTTGAGGTCGAGGCGTCCCGGCCGCAGGACGGCGGGATCGATCAGATCCTGCCGGTTCGACGCGCCGATCACGATCACGTTGCGAAGTGACTCGATGCCGTCGATCTCGGACAGGAACTGCGCGACGACCGTGGCCTCCATGTCCGACGAGATTCCCGATCCGCGCATGCGGAAGAGCGAATCCATCTCGTCGAAGAAGATCACGACCGGGACGTCTTCCTCCGCCTTCTCGCGCGCGTTCTTGAAGACCTCACGGATCTTGTGCTCCGTCTCGCCGACGTACTTGTTCAGAAGCTCCGGGCCCTTCACGTTCAGGAAGTAGCTCTTCGCTTCGCCGCCGCGGAGCTCCTGTATGCGCAGCGCAAGGCTGTTCGCGACCGCCTTGCCGATCATGGTCTTGCCGCAGCCGGGAGGTCCGTAGAGCAGGATGCCCTTCGGCGGCGACAGGTTGTAGCGCTTGAAGCGATCTGCATGCAGATACGGAAGCTCGATCGCGTCGCGCAGCACTTCGATCTGATCACCGAGCCCGCCGATGTCCTCGTACGTGACGTCGGGAACCTCTTCGAGCATCACCTGGTCGACGGTCGACTTCGGCAGGCGCTCGACGCCGAACCCGCTGCGCGGATTCACGAGAAGATTGTCGCCGGCCTTCAGCTTCTCGCGCCGCATCGGCTGCGAGAGACTGACGACGCGCTCCTCGTCGCCGTGACCGAGCACGATCACGCGGCCGTCCTCGAGCACGTCGGAGACCGTCATCACCTCACCGCGGGGATCGAAGGTCGTCGCATCGATGATGTTGAAGGCTTCGTTCAGCACCACGAGCTGACCTTCCATCAGCTCCTCGACACGGATGCTCGGGTGTGAGTTGACCCGCATCATCTTGCCGTCGACGTTGATCTCGCAGGTGCCATCCTTGTTCGTCCGCTCGAAGATCCCGTAGGTGTTCGGCGGAGAGCAGAGCTTGTCGACCTCTTGCTTCAACAGGTCGATCTGCTGCTTGGCGTCCTGCAGCGCGCTCACGAGCTTCTCGTTCTGGCGCTCGGAGTCGAACGACTGCTGGCGCTGGCGCTCGAGGCGTTGGCGCAGCAGCTCGTGCTCCATCAGCACGCGCTCGACGCGGCGAGCGAGGTCGGCCGATTCGGGGCCGAGGAAGCGCAGCGCGTCGCGAAGTCTCTCGATCTCGTCCATGTCGTCAGGCAACCGAGTCTCCCGTTCGTCGTCGTCACCACCGCGCGATGCGGAGATGCGCTTCATCACGTCTCGAACGAACCCACGTCTCCCGGAACCCGAACCAGAGTCGCTCATTGGTTTCCCTCGCCTTCGGCTGATCCGCGGGGCCGAGATGTGCAATCGACATACCAAGCGCGGGCTGCGGATTCCTGTGATCGCTGCCGCCGCGCGGCGCTCGAGCGACCGCGAAGCGAGATCGAAAAACCCTGATCTTTCGGGAAGTTCCCCGGAAGACTCGCGGCTCGTGCAGGTTCGGCGAGGCGGACGCGGTCGGGAACGAAGCCTCGCGCTGGAGACTGGCTCGACCCCAGAACCCGGCGGCAGCCCGAAATCACGAGATAAATCGCCCGGTTAGCAACCACCCCGATTCTATCAAAACGCATTCTCATTGCAACGTCGTCCAGCGCGCAGGGAACCTCGAAAGCCCTTGAATCTCCGGCGTTTAGCGGCTCGGAGCGGGGCCCGGTCCGGGAAGCGCCCGCACGACGGTTCCCCGACGGCTCCGGTGTCAAGACTTCGCCACCTCGCAGGCGTTTCGGCCCGC
>CAZMKX010000810.1:0-1913 GCA_964566375.1 uncultured Myxococcales bacterium | reverse complement strand
TGATCCCCTGCGCGGATGCCTCGCGCACGAGCGCGGTGTAGAGCGCGGGATCGACGCGCGCGCGGATCTCCGAGAAGTGCGCGTGGATGGGCGGGCGCGCGGACGTCACCGACCGCTCGCCCTCTTCGCCACTACGCGAGGGCGTGGAACTCATCGTCTTCCTCCGGCAGGAGCGAGTCGAGGCCGGTCTCTTCCGCGTCGGCCGCGGTGGCCGGCGCTGCACTCGCAGGCGTAGCACCGCCCGGCGCACTCGAACCCTCAATTGGCGCGACGTAGCGCCACGTGTCCCACGCATGCAGGATCGGCTCGACCGCCGCCGGCGCCGCGATCGCCGCCCGACGGGCGAGCCGCGAATCCGCGAAATACCGCGCCTTCATCGCCCAGATGGGCCGGTGCCCGGCGACGAAGACGATCGCGTTGTCCTCGGGAAGGCGGAGCACCTCGTCGGGCGTAATGAGCGGCCGTTGCGACTCCTCTTCGGACTCCATCACGTGCGAGAGCCAGGGCGAGAGGCGGTTCCCGCTGTACATGCGGCGCGCCTTGCGCACCGTCATGATGCCCGCCATCTCCGACAGAAGCCGCGCCGTTTCGACCTTGTTCGGCGCGAAGGCCACGCGCACGTGGCAGTTCGAGACGATGCTCTCGTTCGTCCCGTAGGCGGCGTAGAGCTGCGAAAGATCCTGCACGATCAGGAACGCCTGGATCCCGTAGCCGGCCAGGTAGGCGAGCTGGGTCTGGAAGAAGTCGAGCCGTCCCAGCGTCGGAAACTCGTCCATCATGAAGAGGAGCCGACGCCGCGCGGCCGCGCCCTGCCCGTCCTCCGGATTCAGCGCCTCGGTGAGCCGGCGCCCGATCTGGTTGATCAGAAGCCGGATGAGCGGACGCGTGCGGCTCACGTCCGACGGCGGCACGACCAGGTAGAGGCTCACCGGCGATTCGTGACGGACGAGATCCTCGATCGCGAAGTCGCAGCTCGCCGTGTTCGCCGCGACGACCTCGTCGCGGAAGAGCGAGAGACACTTCACCGCCGACGAGATCACCGACGAGCGCTCGTTCTCGCTCTTGTTGAGGAGAGATCGCGCGGCGCCGGCGACGACCGGGTGCGTTCGCGTCGGGGCCCCCGTCGAGCGATCGATCCAGCCCATGCGGCCGTCAGGATCGTGCTCAGTGGACAACATCTCCGAGAGCACGTTCTCGATGCGCGCATGCGGAGACGTGAGGAGATCGAGGCAGCCGCGCAGGCTCTTGTCTCGGCCGACGTAGAGCACGTGCAGGATCGCACCGAGAAGCACTTCCTGCGCGGTGATGTCCCAGTGGTCCTTCACGCCGTGGCCGTCGGGGTCGACGAGCATGTCGGCGATGTTCTGCGCGTCGCGCACTTCCTCGGGCCCGCGGCGCACCTCGAGGAGCGGGTTGTAACGAGCGGCGCTGCCGTCGCGGCACGTCGGATCGAACTTGAGGCAGCGGCCCCCGAGCTCGGCGCTCCGCCAGCCAGCCGTCCGCGCCCAGTTCTCGCCCTTGATGTCGTGGACGAGGACGCTCCCTCGCCACGTGAGCAGCGTCGGAATCACCCAGCCCACGCCTTTGCCTGAGCGAGTCGGCGCGAAGCCAAGCACATGCTGCGGCCCCTGATGCCGGAGGTACGCGCCGTGCTCGAGCGCGTGCTTCTTGAAGACGCCGAGGAAGAGCCCCTCCCCTCCCAACAACGCGGCGGCCGCGACCTCCTCGGCCGACGCCCAGCGTGCCGAACCGTGCGCATCGGTGCTTCGCGCGTTGCGGCGCGCGCGTCTCCAGGCCACGTACATCGCAACGACGAAGAGGAAATGGGCCGGGATGATGATCGCGTTCTCAGCCACCTCGAAGATCGGCTTCGCGCGCGGCGCATCGCCGAAGTTCCAGTCCCAGACCCAGAC
>CAZMKX010000809.1:0-1913 GCA_964566375.1 uncultured Myxococcales bacterium | reverse complement strand
AGCGACCGGCCATGAACGCGGGCATCTCCGTATCGCGCGTCGGATCGAGCGCGCAGGTCAAGGCGATGCGCACCGTCGCAGGCACGCTGCGCGTGACGCTCGCGCAGTACCGCGAGGTCGAGGCGTTCGCGCAGTTCGGCAGCGACCTCGACCGCGCGACGCAGGAGCAGCTCGCGAACGGCCAGCGGCTCACGATGATGCTGCGCCAGTCGCAGTACACGCCGCTCGCCGTCGAGGAGCAGGTCGTGCAGATCTACGCGGCGTCGCCGCGCGCGGATGGCGGGGCGTCGTTCGTGCGCCGCTACCCGGCCGAGGACGTGTCGCGCTACGCGGACGAGCTCACCGCGTTCATGCGCTCCAGGCACCCGGAAGTGCTCGCCGAGATCAAGTCGAGCGGTGCGCTCGCGGACGCCACGCGGGCGAAGCTCGACGAGGCGCTCGAAGCATTCGGCAAGATCTTCCAGCCGAGCGGAAGCGCAGCGTAGTCGCCCGTGGCCAGCATCCGCGAGATCAAGAACCGCGTCGTCGCGATCAAGAAGACGCAGAAGATCACTTCGGCGATGAAGATGATCTCGGCCGCGCGACTCGCTCGCGCGCAGCAAGCGGCGGAAGCGTCCCGTGCGTACGGTGCGAAGCTCACGGAGATCTTCTCGGCCGTCGCGGCGGGCATCGAGCCCGACGCCAATCCGCTGCTCTCGAAGCGCGCATCGGTGCGGAAGCTCGACGTCGTCGTCTTCACCAGCGATCGCGGCCTGTGCGGAGCGTTCAACTCGAACGTGGTCAAGCACGCGCTCTCGGTGATGCGAGAGCGCGTCGATGGCGTCGACTCCATCTCGGTGATTCCGGTCGGGCGTCGCGCGCGGGATTCCTTCCGGCGCCTCCGCCACGACGTGCCGCGCGCCTGGATCGGCCTCTCGTCGCCGACGCCCGAGATGGCGCGCGAGATCTCGTCCTATCTGATCGAGCGCTATCTCTCCGGAGCGTGTGACGAGGTGATCTTCGTCTACGGCCGGTTCGTCTCGGCACTCACGCAGGTGCCCACGCACGTGACGGCGATCCCGGTGCTGTCCGCGCTTCCGACGGATCGCGAGTCGCCGACCGTCAGCTACGAGATCGAGCCGTCCGCGGAAGCGCTGCTCGCATCCGTGCTGCCGAGCGTGATCGAGTTCATGACGCTGCGCGCACTGCTCGAGAACGCCGCCAGCGAGCACGGCGCGCGCATGACCTCGATGGACAGCGCCACGGAGAACACCAAGGAGCTGATCCGCAGCTTCACCTTGCAGATGAACAAGGCCCGCCAGTCGCAGATCACCACGGAGCTGACCGAGATCGTGGCCGGCGCGGAAGCCCTTTAGGAGACATGAACATGAGCGACGGAAAGATCCTGCAGGTGCTCGGCGCAGTCGTGGACGTGGAGTTTCCCCCGGGGCAGCTCCCCGAGCTCTTCACCGCGCTGACCATCAGCAACGCCGCGATCGACGCCAAGGCCGACAACCTCGTGGTCGAGGTCGCGCAGCACCTCGGCGAGAACCACGTCCGCTGCATCGCCATGGACACCACCGACGGCCTCGTCCGAGGCATGCCCGTGAAGAACACGGGCGCGGCGATCTCGGTGCCCGTCGGCGCGGGCACGCTCGGCCGCATCATGAACGTCATCGGTCAGCCCGTCGACGAAGGTGGCGCGATCAAGCACGACAAGGTGCTCCCCATCCACCGCGATCCTCCGCCGCTCGAAGAGCTCTCGACCACGATCAAGCAGTTCGAGACCGGGCTGAAGGTCATCGACCTGCTCTGCCCGTTTCCGCTCGGCGGCAAGATCGGTCTGTTCGGCGGCGCAGGGGTCGGCAAGACCGTTCTGATGCAGGAGCTGATCCGCAACATCGCGACCGAGCACTCGGGCTACTCGGTGTTCG
>CAZMKX010000808.1:0-1923 GCA_964566375.1 uncultured Myxococcales bacterium | reverse complement strand
CGCGGCGAATACGACGACGAGCGCTAGCCTCCTCGTGTAACATCGACGGCGACCGGCCGAGTCGGTAGGGGGGCCACTTGCCGAGATCCGCAGAGCCGTTGCGCGCGATTCCGACCGACCACGAGGCCGAGCGGGCCGTGCTCGGCGCGATCCTGCTCGACGGCGACGCGCTGATCCGCGTCGCCGACCGCATCGACCCGTCCGCGTTCGACCTGCCCCGACACCGGATCGTGTACGAGGCGATCCGCGACCTCGGCGAGAAGAATCAGGGCATCACGCTGATCACCCTGCGCGCCGCGCTCGAGGAGCGCGGACAGCTCGAGCAGGTCGGCGGCGCGGCCTTCCTGTCGCAGCTCGCCGACGCCGTGCCGACCGCCGCGCACGTCGAGCACCACGCCGAGATCGTGAAGCAGAAGTCGACGGCGCGCGCGCTGATCCGCACCTGCGAGCAGATCGCCGCGCGCGGCTACGACGTGCAGGAGAACATCGCGTCGCTGCTCGAGGACGCCGAGCGCGAGGTGCTCTCGATCGCCGTCCACGGCGCCCACGCCGGCTTCACCTCGATGCGCGAGGAGATGCAGAGCACGTTCGAGTACATCGAGCGCGTGCAGTCGGGCCAGATCGTCGGCGTCCGCACGGGCTTCGAAGACTTCGACGCGATGACCGGCGGCATGAACGGGGGTGACCTCGCGATCCTCGCCGCGCGCCCCAGCATGGGCAAGACCGCGCTCGCGCTCAACATCGCGCGCAACCACGCCGTCGAGTACAACGGCTGCGTCGCGTTCTTCTCGCTCGAGATGACCAAGCGCGAGCTCGTGCTGCGGCTCCTGCTCGGCGAGGCGCAGGTCGACAACAGCCGCTTCCGCAACGGCGTGCTCTCCGACAAGGACTGGCGCAAGCTCACGCAGGCCGCGAGCGTGCTCGAGGGCGCGCGCATCCTGTTCGACGACAGCATGGCGGTCACCGTCGGCGACATCGCCGCGAAGGCGCGCAGGCTCGACCGCGAGCAGAAGCTCTCGCTGCTCGTGATCGACTACATCCAGCTCGTCTCGGGCCGCGGCGACGGCGAGCGGCGCGAGCAGCAGGTCGCCGACATCAGCCGCTCGCTGAAGCTGCTCGCGAAGGACCTCGACATCCCCGTGATCGCCCTCTCGCAGCTCAACCGCGGTCCGGAGAATCGCCCCGACAAGCGCCCCCAGCTCGCCGACCTGCGCGAGTCGGGCGCGATCGAGCAGGACGCCGACATCGTCATGTTCGTGTACCGCGACGAGGTCTACGACCACGAGAGCCCCGACGCCGGCAAGGCCGAGGTGATCATCTCGAAGCAGCGCAACGGACCCACCGGCGCGGTGAAGCTGTACTTCGACAAGGAGCACGGCCGCTTCCGCAGCCTGTCGAACCGCAGCGACGCGCCGCCGCCCGAGGCCGGCTTCAACGACGGGCCGGCCGACGGCTGGGGACCGCCCGTCGGGGGCGGCGACGTGGAGCCGCCGTTCTGACGCGTTCGACGCAGCCCCTGCCGCTGCTTCGCCCGCGCGCGCTGCGACCCGGTGCGGCCATCGGAGTCTGCGCGCCGTCGGGGCCGGTGACGCCCGAGGTCCTCGACGCGTGTCTCGCCTGGCTGGCCCGTCAGGGGCACCCGGTCGTCCTGGCTCCGAACCTGCGCGCGCGCGCGGGCTACCTGGCCGGCTCGGACGCGGACCGGCTCACGGACTTCATGTCGCTCGTGCGCGACCCGCGGGTGGCCGTGATCCTGTGCGCGCGCGGCGGCTATGGCGTCGGGCGCTTCCTGCGCGCGGTCGACGCCGCGGAGCTGCGCGAAGCGCGCAAGCTCGTCGTCGGCTACAGCGACGCGACGCTCCTGCTCTCGTTCCTGCACCGCTGCGCCGGGCTGGCGTCGATTCACGGGCCGATGCTCGAGCG
>CAZMKX010000807.1:0-1926 GCA_964566375.1 uncultured Myxococcales bacterium | reverse complement strand
CGCCCGACCATCGCGGACTTCAGCGCGTCCAGCGTCCAGCCCGGGCGCTTCGCGCAGGGTCCGGAGGAAAACTCGGGGCGGTTGGGTCTTACGGTCGGCTTCACGAGGGATTCCTTCAACGTTGAACGAGCGCAGCGCAGTCTATCGAAGACCGCTGCGGAGGCGAGACGCATCGAAGATGCGTATAGTCGGCATACGAAGGGGGAGTCGAGTGCAAGCGATTGGCTTGAGCGTGACGCTCTTCCGGCCGGACCCGCTGTCCGCGTTGCAGGTCGTCGTCGAAGCGGAGCGCGCGGGAATCGATGCGATCTGGCTTCCCGCGGTGCCGATGTCGTTCGACCCGCTGACGCTGCTCGCGGCGGCCGCAGCTCGGACGGAGCGGATCGTGCTCGGCACGGGCATCGTACCGACCTACCCGCGTCATCCCGCGGCGCTCGTCTCGCAGGCGCTCGCCGTCGCAGCGCTCGCGCCGGATCGGCTGCGACTCGGACTGGGCGTGAGCCATCCGTTCATCGTTTCCGGGCTCCTCGGCCTGCCCTTCCACCCGCCGATCGCCCACCTGCGCGAGTACGTGACGGTCGTGCGCGGGCTGCTCGAGCGGGGGCAGGTCGACTTCGAGGGAGCGTACTTCAGGGTGCACGCCCAGCTGGCGGCGCCGCCATCGCCGCTGCCCATCCCGATCTCCGCGCTGCGGCCGCGCATGTTCGAGCTCGCCGGCGAGATCTCGGACGGCGCGATCGCGGCCTGGTGCCCGATTCCGTACCTGATCGAGAAGGCGCTGCCCGCGCTCGCGCGCGGCGCGAAGATCGCCGGCCGGGCCCGGCCGCCGCTGATCGCAAACGTGCCGATCGTGATGAGCGAGGACCGCGACGCGGTGCGCGCCGCGGCGCGCGAGGCGCTCGGCATGTACCTGGTCGCGCCTGCGTACGCCGACATGTTCCGGCTCGCGGGCTTCGCGATCCCGGCCGACCTCGTTCCGCCCGACCCGCTGATCGACGCGCTGTTCGCCTGGGGAACACCAGAGCGTGTCGCCGAGAGGCTTCGAGCCGCGAGGCGCGCGGGCGTCGACGAGGTGATGATCACGATCCATCCCGCGCGCGATCCCGTGAAGGAGACCGCCGCAGCCTTCGAGATGCTCGGTGCCCTCTGCACCGAGCTGCGCACGACCTAGAGGGAGCCCTGCCATGCAGTTCGGAGCGATGATCCAGCCCCGCATCGACGACCTCGATCTGCCCCCGGAGATCGAGCGCCTCGGCTTCGACTCGCTCTGGGTTCCCGACTCCCACATGATCGCGTCGGACTGCTACGCCCTCCTCTCGCTCGCGGCGGTGAACACCACACGCATTCGGATCGGCACGGGCGTGTCGATCGCCAGCACGCGCATCGCGCCCGTCACCGCGCACTCGATCGCGACGGTCAACCGTCTTGCGCCGGGCCGCGTGTTCCTGGGCATCGGGACCGGCCACACGGCCATGCGCACCATGGGGTTCGATCCGGTCGCACCCAAGGAGTTCCGCGAGTACCTTCGCGTGCTGCGCGGCCTGCTCCGCGACGGACAGGTCGAGTTCAACTGGCGCGGCAAGACGAAGCACATCGAGTTCATGCACCGCCATCTCGGTGTGATCGACATCGAGCACCCGATCCCGATCTACGTCGCGGCGAACGGCCCGCGCGCGCTGCTCGCAGCGGGAGAGTTCGGCGACGGCCGCGTGTCGGCCGACAACGAGGGCCCCGAGGCTCTCGCGCTGAGCATGGCGCAGGTTCACGCCGGCGCGAAGGCCGCGGGGCGGACGCTGCCCGCGGACTTTCACACCGCCACGCTCGCCTTCACCTGCGTACTGCGTCCGGGCGAGACGCTCGAGTCGGAGCGTGTGATCGACCAGGTCGGGCCGATGACCACGGCGTACCTGCACTACTGGTACGAAT
>CAZMKX010000806.1:0-1937 GCA_964566375.1 uncultured Myxococcales bacterium | reverse complement strand
GAGGAGAAGCCCATGGCCGATTCCGACCCCGCGATCGTCGCGATCGACAAGCAGATCGCCGACGCGAAGATCGACAAGTCGAATCCGCGCTGGAAGGAGCGCCTGACGAAGCCGACGAAGGTCGCTTTCACCGCGGGCAAGAAGTACTTCTGGATCCTCGACACCAACAAGGGTCAGATCGAGGTTCGGCTGATGCCCGACGCGGCGCCGATGCACGTGACGAGCACGATCTACCTGACCAAGCTCGGCTTCTACGACGGCGTGATCTTCCACCGCGTGATCCCGGGCTTCATGGCGCAGGGCGGCGATCCGACCGGCACGGGCCGCGGCGGTCCGGGCTACCAGTACGACGGCGAGTTCAGTCCCGGCGCGAAGCACGACAAGCCGGGAATCCTGTCGATGGCGAACGCGGGCCCGGGTACCGACGGCAGCCAGTTCTTCCTGACGTTCGTTCCGACCGGCTACCTCGACGGCAAGCACACCGTCTTCGGCGAGGTCGTGAAGGGCCAGGACGTGATGAAGAAGCTCGAGAGCGCGGGCTCCGCCGGCGGTCAGACCAAGGAGAAGCTCGAGATCACGAAGGCGTCGATCCGAGTGGAGTAGCCTCGGCAGACGCCCGCACGTGGGCGGGCACCTCGCGCAAGTCCCAGACCACACCGACGAGCGCGAGGGCCCGAAGCGCGTAGTACGTGATGTCGATCTCCCACCAGTAGAAGCCCTGGCGGGCGGACGTCATGTACCAGTGGTGGTTGTTGTGCCAGCCCTCCCCGAGCGTGAGCAGCGCGAGGAACCAGTTGTTGCGGCTCGTGTCTGTGGTCGGGTAGCGGCGCGAGCCCCAGCGGTGCGCGAGCGAGTTGATCGAGTACGTCGTGTGCCAGAGCGCGACCGTCGATACGACGTAGCCCCAGAGCACGCCCGAGAAGCCGCCGATCGCGGCGCAGAGCGCGACGAGGACCAGCGGCGGCACGAAGTGCCAGCGGTTCAGCCAGACCAGCTCCGGGTACTTCGCGAAATCGCGGATGCGGTCGGTCTCGGTCTCGTCCCAGCGCGAGTCGAGGATCCAGCCCTGGTGGGAGTACCAGAAGCCGTCGCGCGGCGAGTGCATGTCGCCCGGAAGATCCGAGTACTTGTGGTGACGGCGGTGCCCGCCCGCCCACCACAGCGGGCCCTTCTGCGTCGCCGATGCGCCGAGCCAGGCCAGTGCGAACTGGAACGCGCGGCTCGTCTTGTACGCACGGTGCGCGAAGTAGCGGTGATAGCCACCGGTGATCGCGAAGAGCCTCAGCCAGAACGTCGCCGCGGCCAGCACGAGATCGCCCGTCGAGACGCCCACGACGAAGACGAGCAAGCACAGCACGTGCAAGCCCCAGTAGATCAGCGTGGGGACGAGCGGTCTGCGGGACAGGACGCCGTCCGCCTCGAGCGCGGATTCGGGCAGGGCAGCGGGCAGCGAGTCGGCAGGGGCGGTCAACGGGGATCCTCCAGAGGTGGCGAGACTCTACGCACCGCATCGGCGCGGGGCTGCCCTCGACGGGTGAAAGTTCTGTCAAACTGGCGCGGCAGGCAGGTGCGAAGGAGGCGGAGGATGACACGGCGCATCGGCATCGGATTCGACTGGCAGGGCGGTCTCGACCGGGAAAAGGCCTTCGAGCGCGCGCGCGCGGCCGAGGACGCGGGTGTCGACTCGCTCTGGGTGGCCGAGGCGTGGGGCCGTGACGCGTTCTCGCTGCTCACGCAGCTCGCCGAGCGCACGTCGCGCGTGAAGCTCGGCACGGCGATCGTGAACATCTACTCGCGGACGCCCGCGGCGCTCGCACAGCACTTCGCCACGCTCGACGAGCTCTCGAACGGACGCGTGATCCTGGGGCTGGGCAACAGCGGTCCGAACGTGATCGAGCACTTCCACGGCGTTCCGTTCCAGCCCGCGCTGCGCCGAA
>CAZMKX010000805.1:0-1939 GCA_964566375.1 uncultured Myxococcales bacterium | reverse complement strand
GAGCCCGCGCTCGTGCGCGAATCGCGGGACGCCTACTTCACCTGGCTCGGCGCGTTTGCGCCCGAGGTCGACGCGAAGTCGTTCAACGTTCGGCTGAGCGGACGCATCACGCCTCGGGAGTCGGGCGGGTACACGTTCTCGCTCGTCTCGGCGGGGAGGAGCCGGCTCTTCGTCGACGGGCGACTCTTGGTCGACAACTGGACGGCGCAGACGCCAGGGCCGGCGTTCTTCGGGCTGGGCAGCGCGGAGGTCTGCGCGGACGTGCAGCTCCAGGCGGGCCGCAGCGCGGAGCTGCTCGTCGAGTACTCCAACGCCGGGCGGCCGATGCTCGGCGGTCTGAAGGTCGGCTGCCTGCCGGCGATTCCGCCCGATCTGCTGGAGCGCGCGGTCGCGTGTGCGGCCGATGCCGACGCGGCGGTGGTCGTGGTCGGACTGAACGACGAGTGGGAGAGCGAGGGTCACGACCGGACGGACCTCGAGCTGCCCGGTCGCCAGGTCGAGCTGATCGAGAGGGTCGCGGCCGCGAACCCGCGCACGATCGTGGTCGTGAACGCGGGGGCGCCGATCCGGATGGAGTGGCTCGCACGCGTGCCTGCCGTCGCGCAGCTCTGGTACGGCGGCCAGGAGACCGGGAACGCGCTCGCAGACGTGCTCTTCGGGGACGTCAATCCGTCGGGTCGCCTGCCGCAGACGTTCCCGCACCGCATCGAGGACACGCCCGCCTTCCTGCACTACCCGGGCGAGAACGGCCGCGTCGTGTACGGCGAGGACCTGTTCATCGGCTACCGCTACTACGACACGAAGAAGGTCGAGCCGCTGTTCCCGTTCGGGCACGGGCTCTCGTACACCCGTTTCCGCTACTCGGATCTGCGTCTCCGGCGCGCCAACGTCGTGGTCGGCGAGACGCTCGAGCTCGAGCTCGACGTCGCCAACGAAGGCGAGCGCGCGGGCCAGGAAGTGGTCCAGCTCTACGTTCGCGACGTCGCCGCCAGGCTCGCGCGCCCCGAGCAGGAGCTGCGCGCGTTCGCGAAGGTCGAGCTCGCGCCCGGAGAGACTCGGACCGTGCGTTTCGCGCTCGATGCGCGCGCACTCTCGTATTGGGACCCCGCGCTTCCCGGCTGGGTCGCCGAGCCGGGCGAGTTCGAGCTGCGCGCGGGCGCGTCGTCCCGCGACGTCCGCGCCCGCGCGCGCTTCACGCTCGAAGCGGCTCCGTCCTAGAGCGTGCAGCCCTGCGTCAGCGCGGGCGCGAGTCCCGCGACTGCGCGCCGCAACGTCGAAAGATCCGCCACGTCGCAGCTCGCGGGCGAGCTGCCCGTCGCGCCGCGCACGTTGCACTTGGCGAGCGCAGGCGGCGTGCCCGTGCCGGCCAGCCACGCGCGCAGGCTCGCGACGTCGGCCCCGGTGTCGACACCGTCCGCCGTCACGTCACCGCACTGCGACGCGTCGCGGATCCCGTCGGGCTGCGAGGCGTCGCCCACGCCGCCTCGGTCGATGCCGAGCCGCGCGCCCGAGCCGGGCGGAACGCAGGTGTAGGTCAGGTCCTGCCCCGGCGTGCTCGCGAGCCCGCGCAGGCTCGCGTCCGAGATCGTCGGCTGCCCGTCCAGGTCGGGCGTGAACGTGCCGGGAGCGCTCATCCACCAGCCGCGCGGCTGGCCCGCGATCCGACCTTTGACGATCAGATCGCACTCGTTGTTGACGGGCCGATCCACGTCGGCATAAGCCGTGCCCGCGCGCTGCACCAGCAGATTCAGGCGCGCGACGACCGCGGGATCCGACCCGTTCGTGTCCGAGAGCGTGATCTGCTGGCCGACGACCGGCGCGAGGTCCGACGGAAACGCGAAGATGAAGTTCGCCACGTCGGTTCGCTGCACGTTGCCGCCGGGAAAGTTGAACACCGCGGCGTTCAGGAAGCGCAGGACCGACTCGACGCTGCCGTCGT
>CAZMKX010000804.1:0-1940 GCA_964566375.1 uncultured Myxococcales bacterium | reverse complement strand
TCCGACGACCGCGCGTTCGTCGAGGAGTACGCGTTCATGAAGCGGCGCTTCGCCGTCCGACCATCTGTCGGTAGGCGGATGCCGGCAGCAGATACGCGATCATCAGCGCGGGAATCACGCCGACTACGAGCGCGAGCAGGCCGATGATGATCACGACGATCGACATGATCACCAGCGCCGCGCAGTTTCCCTTCAGACCCGTCGTCGCGTCCCACGACGCCTGGAGCGACTCGACCGGGCCGAGGCCCTGGTCGACGGCGTAGAACCAGGCGAAGTTGAGCCTCGCCATCACGAAGAACGCCCACGCCAGATTCAGGAGCGAACCGATCAGCTCGAGCGAGGACACGCCGGCGGCGCTGCCGACCAGGCTCAGGCTCTGGCCGAGCAGGTTGATCAGGAAGCTCAGCACGCCGAGCAGGAGCATCGACAGGAGCACGCGCCCGTAGTCCTGGAAGCCGCTGAAGAGATCCCCGAACACCGCGCGCCCGTCGACCACGTTCAGCATGAAGCGGATGCCGCCCCACACGAAGACCGGCACGAGCAGGAAGATGCCGACGACGGTGACGGTCGAGACCGCCATGAGCAACACACCGACGAGCCCGGTGCCGAGCAGGAGCCCGAAGTTCGCCCACGTCAGCGACCACGCCTCGTTGAACGCGACGCCCAGGTCGAAGGTGCCCGTTCCGCCCGTGGCGGTCGGCTCGTCTGCGAGAGACGCACGCGGCGGCGCGTAGCGGTCGTCGGACATCTCCTAGCTCCCCTCGCTCTTGCCGAGCTGCCGGTCGAAGAGCGCCTGGTTGCGCCCGTAGTTCTGCTGCCCGCCGGCGACGAAAAGCACCTCGCCGGTGACGTAGCTCGAGGCGGGCGACGACATGAACACCACGCTGTGTGCGATCTCCTCGCGCGTGCCGAAGCGCGCCAGCGGAATGCCCTCGAAAACCTCGGCGATGTTCGGGTCGTAGGTCGTCTGGAACGCCTCCGTCGAGACGGGCCCCGGCGCCACGCAGTTCACACGCACCTTCGGGCCCCACTCGTAGGCGAGCGTGCGCGTCAGCTCGAGCACGCCCGCACGCGCCGCGGCGGTGTGCGCGATGCCGGGAAAGCCGCGACCGACGACCGCGATCACGTTCGTGATCACGCCGCCCGCGCCGTCGAGCATCCGGTTGCCGAACACCTGGGTCATGTTCCAGGTGCCGGTCAGGTTGGTGTCGATGACCGCCTGCCAGCCCTTCGGCTTGAAGTCGCGCGCGGCCTGCGGGAACTGGCCGCCGGCGTTGTTGACCAGGATGTCGATCCGGCCGAAGAGCGCCTGCGCGCGCGCGTCGAGCGCCTCGACCGCTTCGCGCTCGCGGATGTTCACGAACGCGGCCTCGATCCGGCGGCCGGTCGCCGCGTGGATCTCCTTCGCGGCCAGCTCACAGCGGTCGACACGGCGCGCGGCAATCAGCACGTCCGCGCCTGCGCGCGCGAGCTGCTCGGCAATCACACGGCCCAGACCGCTACCGCCGCCCGTCACGAGTGCGGTGCGCCCCGCGAGCAGGTTCGGTGCGAACGGGAAGACCGCGGACGCGCTCGGTTCTGACATCGGGACCGAGTCTAGTCGATTCCGCGGCGCCGGTGACCGATTCGGTTGACCCGCGCAGAGCGACGTGAGAGCTTCGCGGCGATGGAAGCCTCGAAGCCGAGCCTGTTGAAGCTCGCCGAGACCGAGGCCGCGGTCCTGGTGCTCGAGCGCGAGCGCGCGCGCCTGCCCAAGGCGATCGCCGAGGCGGAGTCGCGCGCCGCCACGGCGCGGAGCGCGGCGGCGGAAGTGCGCGCGCGCGTCGAAGGCGCCGAGAAGCAGCGTCGCGCGCACGAGGCCGAAGCTCAGGATCTGGCCGTGAAACGCGGCAAGTTCCAGGCGCAATCGGCGGTGGTGAAGACCAACAAGGAGTACACCA
>CAZMKX010000803.1:0-1946 GCA_964566375.1 uncultured Myxococcales bacterium | reverse complement strand
GCGAGCCGCGCGAGTACTACCGGCCCGGGCGCTGGGTTCCACACTGCACGCTCACGACCGCGCTCGATCCCGCGCAGGTAGGCGCCGCCCTGCGCGTCTGCGCGGAGGTCCCGCTGCCGATCCAGGCGCGCCTCGAGAGCATCGCGCTCGTCGAGAATCCCGAGTGGCGCGTGCACGCGCGCATTCCATTCGGCGGCGCGGTCTAGAGGACTCCGTCCCACGCCGCGCGCTCCGCGTCGAGCGGGGCGTGCGCGAGCGCGCAGTCGCGATCGAAGACGAGCGTCGCTCGGCGCGTGGAATCGTAGGCCGGCCAGTCGGGGAGCTCTGCGTGGCCCGGCGCGCCCGTGCGCGCGAAGGCGATCCACGCGTCCATCATGCGCGCGGCGAGGGCCTCGGCTTCGGGGCCCTTCCCTGCGAAGCGATCCATGGTCGGCGCGTCGAGCGTGCCGAACACGAACGGGAGCTCGAGCGCGTGACAGGCGCCGAGCGTTCCGCGCCGCGCGGGCGAGCACCAGGTGAAGAAGTACTGATACGAGCGCCCCTGCGTCGCGGCGTGGGCCTCCGAGAGGCGGATCGCGGGAATGCGGAAGGTGCGGTCGGAGTCGAGCGCGTCGAGCAGCTCGAACGGCTCGGTCGACGCGCGTCCGGCGCGCGCGTCTCGATAGACCGAGACCAGCTTCTCGGCGTGCGCCTCGTCGGCGCCGAACGCGCGCAGGCTCGCGCGGAGGCGCTTCAACAGGCCCGTCTCGTCGAGCTCGGCCGACGCGGCCATGCCCATGCGGAAGAGCTTGCTCTCGTCACGGTTCGCGCCGACGAGCAGCGCGACGTCGCGCGCGGCGCCCTCGCGCACGGCTTCGAGCGGATGACGCGGAAGTGTGTCGGCGTCGATCGCGGGCGCGAAGGCCAGCATGCCCAGGCTGCGGCCCTGATCGGCGAGCACCTGCGCCTGCACGCCGAGAAGCGCCGAGACGGGGACTTCGGCGAGCTTGTGCGTCTCGGTCGCGCCGAGCCCGAGCCCGTCGAGCACGGCCTTCGCCACGCGCTCCGCGCTCTCGCGCGAGTGCACGTGGTGCGCGGCGCCGCTCTGCGCGATCGCGCCCCGGAAGAGCCCGCGCGCGCCCGGCATTCCGAGCAACGTCGATACGGCCATTCCGCCCGCGCTCTCGCCGAAGATCGTCACCTGCGCGGGATCGCCGCCGAACGCGGTGATGTTCTCGCGCACCCAGTGCAGCGCCGCGATCTGATCGCGCTGACCCAGGTTCGCGTCGAAGCCGGGCAGATGCGTGTAGCCGAGCGCACCGAGCCGGTAGTTGATCGTCACGACCACCACGTCGCCGCGCGCCGCGAGGCGGCCGCCGTCATAGAGCGCCTGGCCGCCCGAGCCGCCCGTGAAGCCGCCGCCGTGGATCCAGAACAGAACCGGCCGCCGCGCTCCGTCCGCCCGCGGCGTGTACACGTTCAGGTACAGGCAATCCTCGTCCTGCGCGCCGGCCTCCATGCCGGGCAGGAAGCTCGGGTTCTGCGGCGCCGACGCGCCGAAGCGCGTGGCGTCGCGCACGCCCGCCCACTTCGCGGCCGGCTGCGGCGCGCGGAAGCGCAGCGCGCCGACGGGTGGCGCGGCATACGGGATTCCGCGGAAGCGGTCGTGTGTGTCGAGGCGCTCGCCCGCGACTTTGCCCTGCAGCGTCTCGACGATCACGGCCATTTTCACTCGTCCTTCAGGTGGCCGCGCGCGTCGCGCAGCTCGGGTCCGTTCACGCGCGCTCGGCCGTCGCCGAACTTCGCGTCGCGCTCGGCAAGCGCGGTCTTGAGCCCCTTCTCGGAGGCGGTCTTCACGAAGCCGCGCGCGCTCGCGGCAAGATGGCCGCGCGCGTCGTTCTCGCAGGCCAGACGCTGCAGCGTGCGCGCGCCCATCAGCTCGAGACCCAGATTGATGATGCGCTTGT
>CAZMKX010000802.1:0-1948 GCA_964566375.1 uncultured Myxococcales bacterium | reverse complement strand
GCTCGTTTTAGTCGCTCTGCCTGGACCTGGCGCACAACCTCCCTCGACACCTCCAGGGCGCACTGGAACCGATACGACACGAGTGACTCGAGAAGATCCATGCGGTCGACGGCAAGGAAGTTGATGAGAAAGCAACCGTCGGCCGCGACAGGTTGCGCTGGGGCAGCCACAACCTAAGCGCCGATCGCAGTCGATTGCGCGACCCCCTGCGTCGTCGACGCATCCGCCCCCGCCTGGACGGCGAACACGAAGTCGTCGATCCGGTCTACCGGCACCCCTGCGCGAAGGCACAGCTCGCGGAAGCGACCGGCGCTAATCAAGCCGGCACGAAGAGCGTCGAATGCGAGATTGACGAGACGACCGTGGAGCTCCGAGCCGACCGGCTCGACGGTGCTCTTGACCCTGAACAGATTTCCTTGTGAAGCGAGGCGCTCACGCTCGTCATTCGTGATCAAGCCGACGTTCTGAAGCCGGTACGTGGCCGCGTCGTAGCTGACGCCGAAGAAGCTGGCGAGCGATGCGACATCGTGCGGCCCAATCGGGCGCGACGTCACCTCCGCACGCTCGCGGGCCGTGAGCGCCTCGTCCTCGTCGAAGATGCGGAGCGACCGATCCCCCCGTCCCTTCCCGATCGACTCGACGAACGCGCGGACACCGGCCGGCGGCAGCAACAGGGATGCCGCGAAGGCGTTTGATCGGACCTCCCGGAGCTCGGTTCGATCTTGGGTGCGACTCACGACCGACTCGGAGTTCCAGTCGGCGACCGCATGGCAGTACTCGTGAGCGTATGAGAAGCGTTGGCGTGCTGGAACATGGCCCGAATTGACGAAGATGGCTATCCCGTCAACTGAGTCGTGCAAGGTGAATCCGGAGATGTAGTCCGGCAGGTCGACCCGGGCGACCCAGATACCTTGAGATTGGACCAGCTCCACCAGCGAGGCGATCGGCTCGTCGCCGAATCCAAGCCGCCCCCGCTCTGATGCAGCGAGAGCCTCACCCTGACGGACGGCGTCGTAACGTGCCCTGAGCGCCGGCGTTTCGTAGCGGACCGGGTAGGTGGCACGGCGCTCGGCGCCGATCATCTCCTCGAGCTCCACGAAGTCCCGGCGCAACTCTGCGCACTCCCGGACCGCCCTTGCGCGTTCAGCGTTGTCCGCGATGGCGGCCTCGGCGCGGAACAGCGCTTCGAGCGCGTTCGTGGACCTCGGATCGAATTCGGCTCTTAGTAGGTCGCCTGGATCGAACCCGTACAGGCGCGCGAGCTCGACGAGCTGCAGGCTGTTCGGAGCCCGCATCCCGGACTCGACCTGCGCCAGTGCACCTCGGGTGAGACCGAGATGGCTTGCGGCGACTTCCTGGGTCACCTCCGCGGTCTCGCGCGCGACGCGCAGGCGACGCCCGAGCTCCTCGGCGGTGATCTCCATGCGGCTCCTTCCTTCCCGGTGACATCGAGGCCCAGCACTGATAGTAACGAACGAGGGCCACTGGGCGTTACGGCCCGTTAGTGCTACTATCGTCCTGCGGCTTCTGGATGCCGCGGCCGACGGGCACCTCCGTCGCCCAGCAAGCATAGCCGGCAGGTGCTCCGGCAGGAGATCAGTCATGGCGACCGCGCTCAAGGTGATTCGCTTCTTCGTCAACGGGCACAAGGTCGAGACGACCGAGTCGGAGCTGGCCGGTGCCCAGATCAGGGCGCTCGGCGGGGTGCCGAGCGGCGAGACCCTGTTCCTCAAGCACGGCAACGCCGACGACCCGATAGCCGACGATCAGGTTGTCAGTGTGCGCAACGGCATGAAGTTCGAGTCGGCCCCCGACGGCGGCGTCTCGTGACCGTGGCGTCGCTGGACGACGAGATCTCCGCGCTCGGGGTCGCCTGGCCCGGCGTGAGCCGGCTCGCCGTTCCGGACCGGGCGCTCGTGCTCGTGCCGGCCCTCCGGACAGACGGCGA
>CAZMKX010000801.1:0-1949 GCA_964566375.1 uncultured Myxococcales bacterium | reverse complement strand
GCACGCGCCGACGACGGTACCCCCGAGCTCGCGCACCAGGCGCGCGGTGGCGGCGACGGTCCCGCCGGTCGCGATCACGTCATCGACCACGAGCACACGCTGGCCGGGCGCGATCGCGTCGCGGTGCATCTCGATCTCGGCGTTCCCGTACTCGAGGGCGTAGCTGGCGCGCAGTGTCTCCGAGGGGAGCTTGCCGCGCTTGCGCGCGATGGCAAAGCCCGCGCCCAGCGCGAGCGCGACGGGCGCGCCGAAGATGAAGCCGCGCGACTCGATTCCCACGACCCGATCGATCCGCTGCCCGAGGTACGGCGCCGCGAGCAGCTCGCACGCGAGCCGCAAGCCCTCCGGGTCCTGCAGGAGCGGGGTGATGTCCTTGAAGACGATGCCCGCGCGCGGGAAGTCCGGGACGTCGCGGATCAGCGCGGTCAAGCGCCGCTGGGCGGGCCCGAGCGTCACTTAAGGTAATCCAGCGGATCGCGCGGGCTGCCGTCGTTGCGGATCTCGAAGTGCAGGTGCGGCGTCGAGGCGTTGCCGGTGTCTCCGACCTCGGCGATCGCGTCGCCCTTCTCAACGAACTGCCCGACCCCGACCAGCATCTTGCGGTTGTGCGCGTACACCGACGAGAGTCGCCCCGCGTGCTTGATGATGATCAGGTTGCCATAGCCCGAGAGGGAGTTGTCGGCGTGGATCACGCGTCCCGATTCCGCCGCGCGCACGAGCGTGCCGCTCGGTGCCTTGATGTCGAGGCCGTCGTGGTGGGCGCCGCGGCGAAGCCCGTACTCGCTGATGATCACGCCGTGCACGGGCCAGCCGAAGCTCGCCGGCCCTCCGCTCGATCCCCGGGGGTCGCGCGACGCATAGGTGCGCGCGTCGACCGCCCGGCGCGGTGCCGCGCCGACACCGCCGACCGGCACGACCAGCCGCGTGCCGATTGCGACCGCGGTGACGTCCTTGATGCCGTTCGCAGACATGATCGCCTCGACGCTCGAGCCGTAGTTCTTCGAGATCCGGTAGAGCGTCTCGCCCTTCGAGACCACGTGGATGCGGCTCGGCGCAGCGCTGCTCCCAGGTGCGCGCGAATCGGGCCGCGCGGCGGCCGGTGGACGCGGCGCCGCATCGCGCGGGGGCCCGCCCGACGAGCCGCAGCCCGAGAACACGAAGAGCGTCAGACCCGCCAGTGCGAGCCCGATCCGCCTCACCCGGTCATCTCTCTCCGGCGCTGGTACCAGACGTACCCCACGAGGAGCACCGCGACCCCCCCAAGCAACCACAGAGTGGCCTTCTGGAGCAGAGGCCGCCAGAGGTCCTCGTTCGCGCCGACCCAGAACCCGACGGCCACCAGGATCGTGCACCAGAGCCCCGCGCCCAGCCCGGTGTAGAAGACGAAGCGCGGCAGGTTCATGCGGGCGAAGCCGGCGGGGAGCGAGATCAGCTGCCGGATCACGGGAATCAGCCGGCCGACGAAAGTGGTGATTTCACCGTGCCGCGCGAAGAAGCGGTCCGCGGACTCGATCTTCTCGGGTCCGACGAAGAACCAGCCCGCGATCCGCACCACGATCGGCCGGCCGAGGTACAAGGCCAGGGCATAGTTGACCAGCGCTCCGATCAGGCTGCCGAGCAGACCGGCGAGCGTCGCGAGCACCGGGTCCATCTTCCCCTGCGCCGCCAGGTAGCCCGCCGGTATCATCGCGACCTCGCTCGGGAAGGGGATGAACGACGACTCGATCGTCATCATGACGGCGATGCCCAGGTACCCCCAGTCGTGCACCGTCGCGAGCACCCAATCGATCGCCTGCGTCATCAGCGCGCCCAAACACCCCTCCCCGACGCCTTATCTTCCGACGAACGCCCGCTATACTGCCGCCGTTCGTCGGGGCGTAGCGCAGTTTGGTAGCGCGTCTGAATGGGGTTCAGAAGGTCCCCGGTTCAAATCCGGGCGCCCCGACCAG
>CAZMKX010000800.1:0-1954 GCA_964566375.1 uncultured Myxococcales bacterium | reverse complement strand
AGTCCTTCCGGTCCTTCTTCGCGACGCGCGCCGCGCGGCTGATGTTGCCCTTGCACAGCCGCAGCACCTGGCCCACGTACTCGCGCTCGAACTTCCGCTTGGCGTCGCGGAAGGACGGGATCTCGCCGTCCGCGCGCTCGCCGAGGCTGAGATCGTCGGGGCCGATCTCCTCGCCGCGTGCCAGCCGCAGAGCCGCGCGGACCTGCTCGCGCAGCTCGTGATCGTTCCCGGGCCAGGGGTATTCGCGCATGCGCTCGAGCGCCTCGCGGGTGAAGCCGCGCGCCTTCGGTGGACGTCCGAGCTCCCGCTCGAGCTCTTCGCGCGCGAGCGCGAGCGCGCGCGACGCCACCGGCAGGATGTCCTCGCGCCGCTCGCGCAAGGCCGGGATGCGGATCTCGAGCAGCCTCAGGCGCTCGCCGAGCTCCGCCGCGAGGCGTCCGCTCTGCACGAGCGCGTCGAGCGGCTCCGTGCCGGCGGCGATCACGCGGCAGTCCAGCGCGCTCGTCGCGCTGCCGCCGACCCGGCGGAAGCGATTCTCCGCGAGCGACACCGCCAGCGTCTGCTGCAGATCCTTCGGCAGCGACTCGACGTGGTCGATCACGACCGTGCCGCCGACCGTACGCGCCAGCGCGCCCACGGATTCCGCCGGAAGCGCCGGAAGCGCGCCGCGCTCGCAGCCGAAGATCTCGCGCGCGAGAAGTGTCTCCGGCACGAGTGACGCGTCCAGAGCGAAGTAGCCGCCGCTGATCCAGTCACTCGACTCGTGAATCAGCCGCGCAACCAGATCCTTCTCGACACCGTCCTCTCCGGAGATGAAGACCGGAAAGCGACCTCGTCCCGCGACGGAGATCTGCTCGAGCGCGCGCTGAATCGCGCGACTCGACCCGACGAGGCGATCTCCGCGTCTGCGCCCGGCGATCACCGTTCCGGCCTGAGCCGGACTCCCGCCCGCGACCGCTGACGTAGCTTCCGCCACCGTAGTCGAGCCTGACATCACAACCCCCCTTGGCAGGCAAGGAATTCACCAAGGTGGGCTCCCTGTCAAGGAATTTTTCAGTCGGGGCCCGGACTTGGGGCCTCCCGAAGCGCGCGTGGTACTTTGCGGCGATGCCCAAAGTCCGCGTACTTCCATCCGAGCTCGTGAACCAGATCGCCGCGGGCGAAGTCGTGGAACGCCCGGCTTCGATCGTGAAGGAGCTGGTCGAGAACGCGCTCGACGCCGAGGCGACACAGATCCGCGTCGCCATCCGCGAGGGCGGAATCGCCTGGATCTCGGTCTCGGACGACGGCACCGGAATGAGCGCCGAGGACGCGAAGCTTGCTTTTGAACGTCATGCAACCAGCAAGCTCGAGAGCGCCGAGGACCTGGCGCGTGTCTCGTCCCTGGGCTTTCGCGGAGAGGCGCTGCCGAGCATCGCCTCGGTCGCCAGCGTTCGCATGCGGACCCGCCGGCGCGGCGACGCCCTCGGCAGCGAGCTCGAAGGCTTCGGCAGCGGAATCGAGCGCAGCGCGCCGGCCGCCTGCGCCGAGGGCACCACGCTCGAGGTCGCGGATCTCTTCGGCCGGGTTCCGGCGCGGCGCAAGTTCCTGAAGAGCGCGGTCACCGAAGCTTCGCACGTGGTTCGTTGGCTGGAGCGCATCGCGCTCGCGCGCCCCGACGTGCGCTTCGAGCTCGAGCGCGACGGCCGGCGCGCGCTGCTCTGGCTGCCAACGCGCGACGCGCGCGAACGCGTGATCGCAGTGCTGCCGGCGGGCGCCGGCGAGGACCTCCTGCCGGTCGAGGCCGAGATCGCCTCGCTGCGGGTGACCGGCTACGCGAGTCCCACGCACGTGATGCGGAGCGGACCGTCCGACCTGCACGTGTACGTGAATGGCCGGCCGGTGCGCGATCGGCTGCTGCAGTTCGCGGTGCGCGACGCCTACCGCGACGCGCTGCCGCCCGGGCGCTACCCGG
>CAZMKX010000799.1:0-1959 GCA_964566375.1 uncultured Myxococcales bacterium | reverse complement strand
TGCGCGCGTCGCGCGAGGGCAACTACCTGTCGGTCACCGCGACGATCACCGCGACGTCGCGCGAGCAGCTCGACAATCTCTACCGCGAGCTCACGTCGCATCCGCTGGTCGCGATGGTGCTGTAGTCGCCCGCGGCTGCCCGCCCCGATCCCGCCCGGCGAAGACCTGCCGGCCCGATCCGGCCCGGGCTCGACGCGCGAGCCCTCCGGCTCGAGACGGCCGCATTCCCGTGGCGGCCGCAGTGTGTGAGCGCCCGCTGACGGGCGGACCATTGCGCGGCGCGGGGAGTGACGCCATTCGGGGTCGGCGTCGGTCGCAGGGGATGGGCGCTCGAGCTCAGGGGGCGACGAGGGGTCCCTTGCCGAAACGCCATTGCTGTGGCAACATTATCGGCAATTCGATGCCTGTAGAAAGGGCCATTCGTGAGTGGACCCCGACACGGAGCGGCGCAAACGGCCGCCCCCGAAGCCCCGGCACCGTCGCGCGTCCTCGGCAAGGCCGTCGTGCGGGCCGCGGATCTCCTGGGGCTGACGCAGAAGGAGCTGTCGCGCATCCTCGGCGTGTCTGAGGCGACGGCGTCCCGGCTGCGGTCGGACAAGTACCGGCTCTCGCCGGATCGCGCGAAGGAATGGGAGCTCGCGCGTCTGTTCGTCCGCCTGTTCCGTTCGCTCGACGCGCTGTGGGGGCACGACGACGTCGCGCGCACGTGGCTGGCGAGCCCGAATCTCGCGCTCGGCACACGCCCGCGCGACCTGCTGACGTCGGTCGAAGGGCTGGTCCGTGTCGTCGACTACCTGGACGCCGCCCGCGGTCGGGTCTGAAGCCGTTCGCTATGCCGGTGCCGTCTGGCGCGCCGTCGAGGCGCAGCACGTCGCGTCGACGACGGCGCTCGTCGACACGCTGGACGAGCAGCGGGTCCTCGAGGACCTGCTGGAGGACGGCAAGCCGCAGGTTCCGGTCGAGGCCGCCGGCCTCCACTACCTGCTGTTCACGCCGTTCCGCTACCGGCCGCCGAAGGGCGGATCGCGTTTCCGCGGCGACAACGATCCGGGCGTGTTCTATGCGGCCGACGAGATCCGCACCGCGTGCGCCGAGCTGGGCTACTGGCGCTGGCGGCACCTGTGCGACTCGCCCGGCATCGACGCGATGCCGACGAAGCCGCAGACGGTGTTCCGTGCGAAGGTCGCGGGCGCAGCGGTCGACCTGCGCAAGCCGCCTTTCGATGCCGATCGCGCGCGATGGACCGATCCCGCCGACTACGGTGCGTGCCAGGCGTTCGGACGCGCCGCCCGCGAGGCTGCGGTGCGGGTGATCCGCTACGAGTCGGTGCGCGATCCCGGGCAGGGTGCCTGTTGCGCGGTGCTCCGCCCCGACGCGTTCGCGGCGCGCGAGCCGGTCGATGCGCAGACGTGGTGGCTTTCGGTCTTCCGCGACCGCGTGGTCTGGCAGCGTTCCGGGCCGGCGGCGCTCGAGTCGTTCGAGTTCGTCGCGGCGCACTGGATGCAGCCTTCGCGGGTCTCTCGCGGCGCGAGCCGCCCGCGCCCGCGCGCCGTTCGAAGGAAATCGCCGTGACCGGATCGGCGTCCGACCTGGCCTGGATCGCGCGCGCGCCCGCACGCCGCGACGAGGCGACAGGTTTCGTCGTGCGCACGCTGGGCACCACCGATTACGAGCGCTGCTGGCGCGCGATGCAGGCGTGGACCGACGCGCGCGCCGACGACACGCCCGACGAGCTGTGGATCACCGGGCACCCGCCGGTCTACACGCTGGGCCTCGCCGGTCGGCGCGAGCACGTGCTTCGCGACAACGCGATTCCCGCTCTCAAGGTCGACCGCGGCGGCCAGGTCACCTACCACGGGCCCGGGCAGCTCGTCGTCTACGTGCTGGTCGACCTCAGGCGCCGGAAGCTCGGCGTGCGCGACCTCGTCCGGCGCCTCGAGGCCGCGGTAGTAGAATGGC
>CAZMKX010000798.1:0-1960 GCA_964566375.1 uncultured Myxococcales bacterium | reverse complement strand
CGAGCTCGCAGAAGGTCGCGCTGGCCAGATAGACCAGCTCGGGATCGTCCGTGCCGTGCGCGCGCGCGAGCGCCGCGGCAGCGCGCGCGCGAGCGCGTGCGGCGCGCCCGCAGAGAAACTGCGCCCTTGCTGCGGACAGCTCGGTCCTGCACTGCGCGCGCACGTCGAGCGGAAGCATCGACTCGAGCAGCTCCAGCGCGGAGTCGTAATGCTCCGCACCCTCCTCGAAGGCGAGCACTCCCATCGCCCGATCGCCGGCGAGCTCGGCGTAGTGAATCGCCTTGGCGAGGTCGCCCGCGAGCACGGCGCGACCGAAGTGGTGGGCCAGCGCCGAGAGCGGCGGCTCGAGCTGCGCGGCGCTCGCCGCTTCGATCGCTAGTGCGATGCGCCGGTGCAGGCGCGCTCGCACCCCCGGCCGGAGATCCTCGTATACGATCTCGCGCACCAGATCGTGGACGAAGCGCGCGCGGTCGCGGCGCTCCACGACTACAAGGCGCTGGGCTCGGGCCTCGTGGAGCCCGTCGGCGAACGCGGCCGCGCCGGTCTCCGATGCGCCCTCGAGCAATAGCGGCGAAAACTCCTGGCCCGCAACGGCAGCCAACACGAGCGCGTCGCGACACTCGACCGAGAGGCCGCCGAGCCGGCGCCGCAGCACCTGGCGCGTGGTCTCGGGCGTCGCGATGCGCCAGGTTTCGGGCGCCTCTTCGCTCGCGCGATCCGTGAGCAGGCGGGCGAGCTCGGTCAAGTAGAAGGGGTTTCCGCCGGTCTTCTCGTGGACCGGGACGGTCAGGCGCTCGGCGAGCTCGTCGTTCGTCAGCGCGGCTAGCAGGCGCCGCACGTCTTCGCGCTCGAGGCCCCGCAGCTCGATCGGCGCGCGGTCCGCGCGCGTTGGAACCAGTCGCTCGAGCGTCTCGAGCAGGGCCGGATTGTCCGGGGTCCCGACGTCGCGGTAGGTGCCGAGCAGCAGTACACGTGACTCACCGAGCTCTTGCGCGAGGAAGGACAGCAGTCGCAGCGAGTCCACGTCCGCTGCATGCAGATCGTCGAGAACGACGCACAGCGGCAATTTCGCCGCCGCTCGCGCGAGCGCTCGGCGAACCGCATCGAAGGCCTGGAAGCGAGCCTCCGTGCGCTCGAGCAACGAGCCGCGGGACTCGTCCACGCCGACTGCTCCCGCACACGCGTCCAGGATCGGCCTCCAGATCCAATAGGGTGGGCGCCCTTCGCCTTCGTGCGCGCGACCCCAGAGGACGAGAGCGCCCGCCGAGCGCGCGTGCTCGCAGAGCTCCTCTGCGAATTGCGTCTTGCCGGCGCCCGGCTCGCCGCACACGAAGAGCAGCTGCGGGCGCCCCTCGACCGATTCCTCGAACGCGATCCTGCCGCGCGCGAGAGCCGAGTCTCGACCGACGAACGGGAAGGGATCGGTCGGCCCGTGGCCCCCCGCAAGCACGGGAGGCAGGAAACGGAACCCGCGCCGGTGGACCGTCTCGATGAACTGCGGCTCGCGGGCGGGATCACCGAGCGCCGTGCGGACCTCGCGCACGCAGCGCGTGAGCGCGTCCTCGCTCACGGTCGTACCGGGCCAGACCGCGAGGAACAGGGCTTCCTTCGTGACCAGCTCTCCCTGGCGCTCTGCCAGATAACGCAGCAGGTCGAAGGCCTTGGGCGTCAGATGGAGCGCGTCGTCGCCTCGCCAGAGTCGCCCCGAGACGGTGTCCAGGCGGTAGTCGGCGAACCGGAGCACCCGACTCGGCACCGCTAGCGCTCCCAGGAGCCCGAATGTCGGAGAAATGTCGGAACCCGCGACGAAATTGCGACCTCGCGCGCCCTTATCATGCGACCAGTTTCGCACACTTCGCGTCGCGAGCTTTCTCTTTCCCTACACAGAGGAGCGTCAACCATGCTGAACCAACTCGCTGCTGTTGTCATCGGCGCGACCCGCTTGCTCACCCAGCTCGGC
>CAZMKX010000797.1:0-1971 GCA_964566375.1 uncultured Myxococcales bacterium | reverse complement strand
AGCAGCGTGGCGGCGATCTCGTCGGCGTAGAAGTGGCGCTCGTCGTCGGCGGTCCAGGGCAGGGCGCGCAGGAAGTCGGTGACCTCGGCGCGCAGCTTCTCGAGCTCGGCGGCGTCGGCGGCGGACTTCGGCGGGGGCGGGGGCGCGTGGATCGCGAGCATGGCCTGGCCGAAGGGGTCGCCCTCCCAGCCGCGGTCGAGCTCGCGGGTGACGCGGCCGACGACGTCGACGGGCAGGCCGGCGACCTCGCGAAGCGCGCGGATCAGCGCGAGGCGCTCGAGGTGCTTCGGGCCGTAGAGCGCCTGGTTTCGGCCCTGGGATTCGCCGGGCGGGAGCAGGCCCTCGCGGATGTAGAACTTGATCGTGCTGCGCGGGACCTCGGCGCGTCGGGACAGCTCGGCGAGTCGCATTATCGGAAGTTGACCGGTGGAAGCGGACATGTCTAGTATCCATTTTATAGATAGTGGAGCTATCCAATGTCCAGATCCCGCCTGTACCAGGACGTCCCGCGCGAGCACGGCTTCGAGCCGCTGAAGGTCGAGGGCGATCTGCCGGCCGACCTGGTCGGAACGCTCTACCGGAACGGGACCGGGCGCTTCGGCTCTCACGGCCGGCGCTACTACCACCTGTTCGAGGGGCAGGGGGCGATCAGCGCGGTTCGCTTCGCGGGCGGGGCGGCGTCGGGCGCGATCCGCGTGGTCGAGAGCGCGGCGCTTCGCGAGGAGCGCGCGGCCGGGCGGCCGCTCTACGGCAGCGTCGCCCCGCGCGCGCGCCGCATCGCGAACGCGCTCCGACAGCGCAATCCGAACAGCTCGAACGTGAGCGTGCTCGCGTGGCAGGAGCGGATCTTCGGCGTGGTCGACCTGTCGAAGCCGGTCGAGGTGTCACCCGCGACGCTCGAGACGATCGGCGAGAGCGATCTCGACGGCGCGATCGCGGCGACGTTCACCGCGCACCTGCATCGCGTCGCCGCGCGCGACGCGCTCTACGGGATCGGCATCCGCTACGGGCGCGCGACGGAGCTCGACCTGTACGCGCTCCCCGCGCGCGGTCGCGCGACGCGGCTCGGCTGCGTTCCGATCCCCGCGACGTTGATCCACGACTTCGCGGCGACCGAGAAGCACCTGATCTTCTTCCTCGGCCCCGCGCGGCTCTCGATCGCGCGCGCGCTGCTCGGCGAGGCGCGTCCCGAGCGGCTCGTGAGCTGGGACCCGAACGGCGCGAGCCAGATCCTGATCGTGCCGATCGACGACGTCGCGAGCGCCGTGCGCTTCGACGCGGAGCCGTTCTTCGCCTGGCACTTCGCGAACGCCTTCGAGCGCGGCGGCGAGATCGTCGTCGACTTCGTTCGCCACGACGACGTGAGCGGAACGGGCACGATGCTCGATTCGGCGACGCGCGACGGGCGCGTGATCGACCAGGACGAAGGGGAGCTCTTCCGCGCGACGATCGACCCGCGTGCGAAGCGCCTGCGCATGGAGCGCAGCTTCGACGCGCGCTGCGAGTTCCCGCGCATCGACGAGCGGGGCGAGGGCGCCGAGCGCCGCTTCGTCTGGCTCACCGCGAACGGCGGCGCGTCGCCGCGCAGCATCGCGCGTGTCGATCTACACCGTGCGGAGTCGCGCCTCTGGACTCCGCCGCGCGGACAGCACGTGACCGAGCCGATCTTCGCGCCGCGCCGGGGCGGAAGCGACGCCGAGACCGACGGCTTCGCGCTCGTGCTCGTCTACGACGAGAACAGCGGGACGAGCCACGTCGCGGTGCTCGACGCCCATGCGCCCGAGCGAGGACCCCTCGCCCGGGCGCATTTCGATCACGCCGTGCCGCTCACGCTGCACGGCACGTTCGTGCCGGCCTGAATCAGGCCTTCGAGACGTTCACCACCTGGATCTCGGTGAAGCCGAGCAGGCCCCACGGGCCGTTCTCGACGCCGATCCCCGACCACTTGGCGCCGCCGAACGGCAGGTTCGG
>CAZMKX010000796.1:0-1980 GCA_964566375.1 uncultured Myxococcales bacterium | reverse complement strand
GCGGTGATCGGCACGGGCGCGAGCGCGATCCAGATCGTGCCGGAGATCGCGCCCGTCGTCGGAAAGCTCCACGTCTTCCAGCGCACGCCGCCGTGGATCGTGCCGCGTCGCGACCGCGCCTACTCCCCGCTCGAGAAGACGCTCTTCCGGCGGCTTCCCGGATTCCAGCGCGCGTACCGCTGGGGCCTGTACTGGCTGCAGGAGATCGGCGCGCTCGCGTTCCTGCGGCGCGGCAGCTTCTCGCGCCTCGCCGAGCGCGCCGCGCGCGGCTTCACGCGCAAGCAGGTCCCGGACCCGGAGCTGCGCGCGCGCGTCACGCCGGACTACGCGATCGGCTGCAAGCGGATCCTGATCTCGAACGACTGGTATCCCGCGCTCCAGCGGAGCAACGTCGAGCTCGTGACCGAGGGCATCGAGGAGGTGCGCGCGCACGCGATCGCCACGCGCGACGGCCGCGAGCGCGAGGTCGACACGATCGTTCTCGCCACCGGCTTCGCCGCGACGGACTTCCTGTCGCCCATGAAGGTCTTCGGCGCGACCGGCGCGGAGCTCAGCGACTCCTGGAAGAGCGGCGCCGCCACCCATCTCGGCATCGCCGTCTCGGGCTTCCCGAACTTCTTCCTGCTCGTCGGGCCCAACACGGGCCTCGGCCACAACTCGATCATCTTCATGATCGAGGCGCAGGTGCGCTACGTGCTGACGGCGATCCGGTACCTCGCGCGCGGCGCCGCCGACGCGCTCGAGCTGCGCGAGGACGTGCAGGCGGCGACCTATCGCGAGGTCCAGGAGCGTCTGCGAGGCACCGTCTGGCAGGCCGGCGGCTGCAAGAGCTGGTACCAGTCGGCGGACGGCCACAACGACACGCTCTGGCCCGGGTTCACGTTCGACTACTGGTGGCGCGCGCGGCGCTTCGCGCCCGGCGCGTTCCGCACCCTGAGGCGTGCGGGGCGTGTACAATCCGGTCGCGGGCAGGAGCGATCCTGGTGAGCAGAGCAGAGCTCGTGCGAATGGCACGGCGGAACATCGCCCACGTGAAGGCCGGGACGATCGACCAGGCGCCGGATGTGCTTCGTGTCCCGGCCGCCCACTACACCGATCCGGAGCGCTTCCGGCGCGAGCTCGACCGCGTGTGGAAGCGCGTACCGCTCGTGCTCGCGCTCGGCTCGGAGCTGCCGAATCCCGGCGATTACCGGGCGCTCGAAGTCGCGGGCGTACCCGTTCTGCTCGCGCGAGGCACGGACCTCGCGGTGCGCGCGTTCGTGAACAGCTGCGCGCACCGCGGCGCGCAGATCGTGACCGAGCCCGCGGGCCGCGCGAAGCGCTTCGTCTGCCCGTACCACGCCTGGACCTACGACGAGGACGGCGCGCTGGTCGGGATCCTCGCCGAGGGCGACTTCGGCGCGGTCGACCGCGCGTGCCACGGCCTCGTGCGCCTGCCCGCGGTCGAGCGCGCGGGCCTCGTGTGGGTGACGCTCGACCCCGGCTCCACGCTCGACATCGACGCTTTCCTGTGTGGCTACGATTCTCTTCTCGCGCAGTTCGGCTTCGAGAGCTGGCACGTCGCCTTCCGGCGCAGCGTCGCCGGGCCGAACTGGAAGATCGCCTACGACGGCTATCTGGACCTGTACCACCTGCCGATCCTGCACAAGGCGACGTTCGGCCCGGGCATGCCCAATCGCGCCCTCTACGACGCCTTCGGACCGCACCAGCGCGCGACCTTTCCGAACCCCGCGCTGCTCCGCCTCGAAGAGGTCCCGGAGGAGCGCTGGGAGACTCCCGAGCTGCTCGGCGGGATCTGGACGATCTTCCCGCACGTCTCGATCGCGACGTTCGACGTCGGCGGGCGCGCGGTCCTGCTCTCGCAGCTCTTTCCGGGCGCGAGCCCGCTCGAGTCGGTGACGGTGCAGTCTTTCGTGATGGCGAAGGAGCCGAACGCCGACGAGCGCGCGGCGGCCGAGAAGATGTTCGAGCTGCTCGGCT
>CAZMKX010000795.1:0-1984 GCA_964566375.1 uncultured Myxococcales bacterium | reverse complement strand
CAGAAGATCTGGACGTCGACCGCGCGCGAGGCGCAGATGATGTTCGCGCTCGTCCGCACCGAGCCGGACGCGCGCAAGCACGAGGGGATCTCGTACCTGGTCTTCCCGATGAGCACGCCCGGGATCGAGGTGCGACCGCTCCACACGCTGACGGGACACGCCGAATTCAACGAGGTCTTCTTCAGCGACGTTCGCGTGCCGAAGACGTCGCTGGTCGGACGGCGGGGCGAGGGCTGGAAGATCGGCAACACCACGCTGCGTCACGAGCGAAACATGCTCGGAAGCACGTCTCAGACCGAGTCGATGTTCGCCTCGCTCGTCGAGCTGATGAAGACCGAAACCGTCAACGGCGTGCGCGCGATCGAGTCACCGCTGCTGCGCGACAGGCTCGTGCGGCTCGAGGCCGGCGTTCTCTCGATGAAGTACCACGGCCTGCGCCTGCTGACCTGTGGCCTGCGCGGCGAATCCCCGGGCGTCGCGGGACTGATCGTGAAGCTGAACGGCTGCGAGCTGAACCACCAGATCTCGGCACTCGCACTCGACGTGCTCGGCGAGCTCGGCCCGCTCGTGCGCGGCAGCGCGCACGAACGCGCCTCCGGCGGCTGGCCCTACCAGTGGATGTTCTCGCTCGGCCTGATCATCGGCGGCGGAACGGCTCAGATCCAGAAGAACATCATCAGCGAGCGCGGCCTCGGCCTGCCGCGCGAGCCGAAGGCGGCATGATGCGCAAGCGAAGCGCGCAGCGAGCGGAACGCGAGCGAAGTCGGGTGGCCGCGGTCGCCCTCGGCCGGGACCCGAAGTAATGGATTTCGGGCTCTCCGACGAGCAGCGACTCTTGCAAGACACGGTGCGGCGCCTCCTCGAGGAGGCGTACCCCACGACGCGGGCGAGAGAGATCTCCGATACCGAGACCGGTCACGATCCGAAGCTCCACGCCGCGCTCGCCGAGCTCGGAGTCTTCGGCACGCTGATTCCGGAGACGCACGGCGGGAACGGTCTCGCGTTCCTCGACGCGATGCTGGTCGCCGAGGAGCTCGGCCGCACGGCGGCGCCGGGCGCATTCGTCGCCACCGGCGTGCTCGCCGCAATCGCGGTCGGCGAGAGCGGCAACGGTCTGCTCGGCAAGGAGGTCCTGCCCGAGATCGCCGCCGGACGGACACGCATCGGTGTCGGTCTGGCCGAGAGCTACGCCGCGCGCGACGGCGCAGGAGTGGCGCTCGAGCGGGGGCGCCTGTCGGGAGCTTCGCTCTTCGCACTCGACGCCGTGGGCTCGGACCGGCTCCTGGTGCACTGCGCCGGCGGCCTGGCGCTGGTCGTCGCGAACGCGCCAGGCGTCGAGGTCCACGCGCTGGACACGGTGGACCGCACGCGGCGCATCGCCGAGCTCCGCTTCCAGGCGGCCGAGCCCGTCGCGCTTCTCGAGGGCACGCCGCGGACCCTCGCGGCGGGCCGGCTCGCGCTCGCCTTCGACATGCTCGGCTGCTGCGAGCGCGCGCTCGAGCTGGCGCTGCACTACGCCGGCGAGCGCCGGCAGTTCGGCCGAGTGATCGGCTCCTTCCAGGCGGTGAAGCACATGCTCGCCGAGATGGCTGCCGCGCTCGAGCCCGCCCGCTCGCTCGCCTGGTACGCCGCGCACGCCTTCGACCACGAGCCTGCCGACGCGCAGCGGCTCGCATCGCTCGCGAAGGCGCACGTCGCGGACGTGGCCACGGAGGTGCTGCGGAAGGCCACGGAGGTCCACGGGGGGATCGGCTTCACCGAGCAATACGATCTGCACCTGTGGTTCCGGCGCGTCGCGCTCTCGCGCCAGCTTCTCGGCGGACCGGAGCTGCTCCGCGAGGAGTCCGCGCGGCTTCGCGGCTGGGCCGGCTGACGCTTCGCGAACGGGTCCGCCCCGGTTATATTCCGCGGCCCCGACCCGAGGAGTCCCGCGTGCCCGAGTTCGTCTACGTCATGGAGGACCTGCGCAAGGTCGTCCCGCCCG
>CAZMKX010000794.1:0-1986 GCA_964566375.1 uncultured Myxococcales bacterium | reverse complement strand
ACCAGCGCGCTCGGCGGCGGCACGTCGCTGCCGTCACCGATCAGTGTCTCGCGCTGGATCCAGCTCCAGCCCGAGAAACCCGCGAACCCGGCGAGCGGCACGCTGGCGGCGAGCAGGATCGGAAAGCCGCACCACGCTGCGATTCCGCCGAGCGTGAGCGTCGCGAGCGCGAGCGCCCAGCTCCACTGCGGGATCGCGGTCCAGGCCCGGTCGAGCGGCAGCACGCGCGCTTCGACGCCGCGGCCGCGCAGGCGCTTGGCGAGCACGTCGCCGTGGCTCGCGGACACGCGTACCAGCGCGCGTTGGCCACGGGCGGCGCTGCGCAGCGCGAGCAGGTCGGCGGGAATGCTGGTCAGCTCGGAGAGCAGTCGGCGCTGATTCGCGCGACCCTCGCGCCCGCGCGCGGGAACGACCAGCACGAGCGAGTCCGCGGGACCCCCGTCGACGTCCTCGCAGTGGGGACAGATCGCGCGGCCGAGAGTGCCCGGCCGGCGGCAGAGCACGCACACGCGCAGCGCGCGCCCGTCGGGTGCCTCGTCCGAGCGGCTCTCGAGCGAGCGCTCTGCGAGCGCGCGCGAGAAGCGTTCGGCGGTCTCGAGGCGGTGCCCCGGCTCGGCGCGCGTCGCCCGCGCGATGATCTCGTCCAGCCACTCGGGCACGTCGGAGCGCTTCTCGCGCGGGTGGTAACCCCCGGGGAGGGGCACGGGCGGAAGCTGGGCCTCGGCGCCCTTGGGCGCCTGTCCGATCAGTGCGAAGTAGAGCGTCATGCCGAGCGCGTACACATCGGTGCGCGGATCGGCGAGCTGGCCCTCGATCAGCTCCGGCGGCAGGAAGCCGACCGCGGTGACCGGCTCCTCGGGCTGGAGGAGCAGCGCCTGCCCCTCCAGGTGGGCACAGCCGAAATCGGACAGGCGCGCGTGTCCGCCCTCGTCGAGCAGCACGTTCTCGGGCTTGATGTCGCGGTGGACGACACCGCAGCGGTGCACCGCCGAGAGCGCGTCCGCGAGCGCCGCGCCGAGTCGCCCGACGGCCTCGGGGTGCATCGGTCCATCCGCGCCGACCGTGGCCGCGAGCGAGCGACCCGAAACGCGCTCCATCGCGATCAGCGCCCACGAGCCGTGATCGTGGACGTCGAGCGGTCGCACGATTCCCGGGTGGGCGAGCGCCGAGAGAAGCTCGGCTTCGCGGCGCAGCCGCTGACGCGCGAAGTGCGCGGTCGACGGCGCGAGCATCACGAGCTTGAGAGCGAGCTCGGCTCCGGTCGTGCGGTCGCGCACCGCGTACACGATCGACCGCGCGCCGCGACCGAGCTCGCTCGCGATCTCGTAGCGATCCGCGACGACGGATCCCGACGGAAGTCCGAGGGGTGTCTGCATCACGCGCTCGATTCGGCGCGCGCCCGACGAAGCTTGACTGCAGGGCTCAACGCTGGCTGCGGATGTGCAGAGGAGACGCAGCTTCCGCGCAATCCCGGCGGAACCGGCCCTCAGCCGCCCGAGGTCGCGTCCTCGGCCTCGGCGCCCGGCGGGGACTCGTCGTCCAGATCGTCCAGGTAGCCGTCCGGCAGCGCGACGCGCTGGGTGCCCCCGCTCTTGCCACGCGGCACGCGCATGGCGAGCGGCGAGAACGCCTCGGCGCGATCGATTCCGGCGAGGATCTCCGCGAGCTCGGCGACCGTCTTCACCTCGCACAGGCGTACGCGCAGCGCTTTGCTGTCGCGAAACCCCTTGGTGTACCAGGTCGCGTGCTTGCGGAAGCCGCGCACACCGTACGATTCGCCGAACCACGCGGCCAGCAGGCGCGCGTGCTCGAGCATCGTGTCGGCCACCTCGCCGAAGCTCGGCGGGTCCATCGGCTCGCGGCCGTCGAAGACGTCGGCGAGATCGCGGAAGAGCCATGGCCGACCCAGGCAGCCGCGTCCGACCACGACCCCGTCGCAGCCGGTCGAGCGCATCATGCGCAACGCGTCCTCGGCTTCCCAGATGT
>CAZMKX010000793.1:0-1987 GCA_964566375.1 uncultured Myxococcales bacterium | reverse complement strand
GCGCCGGACCTGGTCGTGATCGCCGACATCTGCCTGTGCGAGTACACCGACCACGGACACTGCGGCGTGTACCGGGATGGCGAGGTCGTGAACGACGCCACGCTGCCCCTCCTTGCGCGAAGCGCGGTCGTCGCGGCCGAGGCGGGCGCGGACGTGGTCGCGCCGAGCGACATGATGGACGGCCGCGTCGCCGCGATTCGCGCCGCGCTCGACGGCGCGAAGCTCGCCGACACGCCGATCCTCTCGTACGCGGCGAAGTACGCGTCGGCCTTCTACGGGCCCTTCCGCGAGGCGGCCGAGTCCGCGCCGAAGAGCGGCGACCGGCGCGGCTACCAGATGGACGCGGGAAACGCGCGCGAGGCGCTGCGCGAGATCGCCGCCGATCTCGACGAGGGCGCGGACATGGTGATGGTGAAGCCCGCCATGCCGTGTCTGGACGTCGTCGCGCGCGCGCGCGAGCTCTTCGACGTGCCGCTCTTCGCCTACCAGGTGAGCGGCGAGTACAGCATGCTGCAGGCGGCGATCGAGCGCGGCTGGCTCGAAGCGCCGCGCGTCGTCGACGAGAGCCTTCTGGCGATCCGGCGCGCCGGTGCGGATCGGATCGTGACGTACTTCGCGAAGGACTTCGCCGGGCGGTACCGTGGCTGAGCTGGTCTACAAGGTGGTCGAGACCTCATCCGTCGCCGAGGACGAGCTCGAGCGCATCATCAACGAGCGCGTCGCCGAGGGCTGGACCTTCGACGGGATGCAGTTCGCGATGCGAGAGTCGTCGAAGCGCCCGTCGATGGCGTTCCTGCTCTTCACGCGCGCGGCCGACGCGCCGGAGTAGCCGGTTGCGCGCCTGCGCCGCCATCGCGTTGCTCGCCCTCGCCGCCTGCGCCGCGGGTCCCGCCACCGCGCCGATCGATCCGCATCTGACGTGGGCCGTCACCCGGGACGCGTCGCACGAGACGCGGCCGCGTCTGGGCGTCGGCGTGATCGCCGATCTGCGGCCCGCGGCCTCCCGGGCCGGCGTCCGCCCGCCGCTCGACGTGTTCTTCCTCGGCCTCGAACGCGAGGGTTTCGAGCGCACCGGCGACGACGCGTTCGACGGGCCGGTGATCCAGGCCGTGCGCGACGACGTCGAGGCGACGCTCGCGCGTGCCGGCACGTTCGCGGATGTCTCCGCCGTCGCCTTCGACCCTCGCGTGTCGGGCGCCTGGCCGGAAGACACCGCGCCGGACTACGTCCTGGTCGGCGAGCTCGAGGAGTTCACCGGGTCGCAGTGGCACAGCTTCCGGGTGACACCGTTTCGCGTCGGATTCGTGCGCGACCGCTGGGGCGCGCCCGAGGGCCGCGTCGCGGGCCGCTTCGAGCTCTGGTCGCGAAGCGGCCTCGTGTGGCAGGGTCGCGTCGCGACGCGCCAGGAGAGCACGCGCGGCGGGCTCGCCGACGCGGTGCTCGAGGCGCTGGCGCTGAATGACGAGGCGCTCGCGGCGAGGCTCGACGCGGAGCTGCGCCCCGGCTCGCGCGAGGAGCGTCTGCTCGAGGTCCGCGTCCTGGATGCCTGCGGTCTCGGCGCCGACGGCGTTCGGCTCCTGATCGGTAGGACGAGCGCCGTCTTCACGCGCGAACTCGACGTCGCGCTTGTCGCGCGGCCCCAGGGCTGGACGGTTCCGGCGGACGCGCGCGATCTCGACGGGATCCTCGACGCCGCGCGCCGCGTCGCTCCACCGCCGGGCGGAGTGGTGCTCGCGCTCGCGCCCGCGCAACAGGTGCGCGACTTCACGCTCGCGACGCAGAGAACCGGGCTCGCCGATCCGCTCGGTCGCCACGCCGTCGCGCTCTGTCCCGAAGAGGGTCAGGTCAGCGTGCTCACCGCGACGCACGAGCTCGCGCACCTCTTCGGCGCGGTCCACGTGCGGGAGCCGATGTCGATCATGAACCCGACCGCCGACTTCGACGCGCGCTTCTTCGACCCGTTGAACCGCCGCATCCTGCGCGAGCT
>CAZMKX010000792.1:0-1997 GCA_964566375.1 uncultured Myxococcales bacterium | reverse complement strand
GCAGCTTCACGCTCAAGGCCGAAGCCGGGAAGTCCGGCGCGACCCACGATCACTAGGAGTCGACATGCTCGATGCCATCGTTCGCACCGCGCTGGCTCGCCGTTGGCTCGTTCTGGGCGTGACGCTCGTTTCTGCCGGCTTCGGCGCGTACAGCCTGAGCCAGCTCCCGATCGACGCGGTTCCGGACATCACGAACGTGCAGGTCCAGATCAACACGGAAGCGCCTGGCTATTCCCCGCTCGAGTCGGAGCAGCGCATCACGTTCCCGATCGAGACCGCGCTCGCCGGGCTGCCTCGGCTCGAGCACACGCGTTCGGTCTCGCGCTACGGGCTCTCGCAGGTCACCGTCGTGTTCGAGGACGGAACCGACGTCTACTTCGCGCGCCAGCTCGTCGGCGAGCGGCTGCGCGAGGCAGTGTCGCGGCTTCCGGAGGGAATCGAGCCGTCGCTCGGCCCGATCGCCACGGGCCTCGGCGAGATCTTCATGTTCACCGTCGAGGCGGAGCCCGGCGCGGCGGACGAGCGCGGGAAGGTCTGGGACCCGACGGATCTGCGCACGCTGCAGGACTGGGTGATCAAGCCGCAGCTTCGCACGGTTCCCGGCGTCACCGAGGTGAACACGATCGGCGGCTTCGTGAAGCAGGTGCACGTGACGCCGCGGCCCGAGCGGCTGATCGCGCACGGGCTCACGTTCCGGGACCTGCTGGAGGCGATCGGCCGAAACAGCCTGAGCACCGGCGCGGGCTACATCGAGCGAAACGGCGAGCAGTACCTCGTGCGCTCGCCGGGCCAGCTGCGAGACCTCGAGGACGTGCGCCGGATCGTCGTCGGCCACACGGGGGGTGTTCCGATCCGCGTGAGCGACCTCGCCGAGGTCGCGCTCGGGCGCGAGCTGCGCACGGGCGCCGCCACCGAGAACGGCCGCGAGGTGGTTCTCGGCACGGTCTTCATGCTGATCGGCGAGAACAGCCGCGCGGTCTCGCAGCGCACGGCCGCAAAGCTGGCCGAGATCAATCACAGCCTTCCGCCAGGCGTCGAGGCGCGCACGGTGTACGACCGCACGGAGCTCGTCGACCGCACGATCGCAACGGTGGAGCGCAACCTCGTCGAGGGAGCGCTTCTGGTCGTCGCGATCCTCTTCGCGCTGCTCGGCAACGCGCGCGCGGCGTTTCTCACCGCGCTCGTGATTCCGCTCTCGATGCTTCTCACTTTCGCCGGAATGGCGCGCGCGAAGGTGAGCGCGAACCTGATGAGCCTCGGCGCGCTCGATTTCGGACTGATCGTCGACGGAGCCGTGATCATCGTCGAGAACTGCATCCGACGGCTCGCCGAGGCGAATCACGGCCGCAGCGAGCCGATTCCGCTTCGAGAGCGCCTGGACGTGGTTGCGGACGCGACGCGACAGGTGATCCGCCCGAGCGTCTTCGGCGTGCTCATCATCCTGATCGTCTACGTGCCGATCCTGGCGCTCACCGGCGTCGAAGGGAAGATGTTCCGGCCGATGGCGATCACGGTGATCCTGGCGCTCGTCGCCGCGCTCGTGCTGTCGGTGACCTTCGTGCCGGCGGCCATCGCGATTCTGCTGGGCGGGCGCGTCGAGGAGCGCGAGAGCCGCGTGATGCGCGCTTCGAGGTGGGCGTACGAGCGCGTTCTGGACGTCTCGCTCGGCCGTCCGACGCTCGTTCTCGGTGCCGCGGCGCTGCTCCTCGCGGTCTCGCTCGCGCTCGCCTCCCGCATGGGAAGTGAGTTCATTCCGAGCCTCGACGAGGGAGACGTCGCGCTTCACGCGCTGCGAATCCCGGGTACCAGTCTCACGCAGGCCGTCTCGATGCAGTCGGCCCTCGAGAGCGCGCTCCGCTCCGTTCCGGAGGTCGAGACGACCTTCGCGAAGATCGGCACGGCGGAGGTCGCGACGGACCCGATGCCGCCGAGCGTCGCCGACGGCTTCGTGATGATGAAGCCGCGTGAAGCGTGGCCCGACCCGCGCAAGCCGAAGG
>CAZMKX010000791.1:0-1999 GCA_964566375.1 uncultured Myxococcales bacterium | reverse complement strand
GTCGGGCCCGCGCGGCGGGATCGGGGAGCTCGCGCTGCCCGCGATCCAGCCGGGCTCGTCGATCATGCCCGGCAAGGTGAACCCGGTGATCTGCGAGGTCGTGCTGCAGGTCGCCGCGCAGGTGATCGGCAACGACGCCGCGATCGCGGTCGCGGGGCTGCAGGGTCAGCTCGAGCTCAACGTCTTCGTGCCCGTGATCGCGCGCAATCTGCTCGCGTCGATCGCGCTGCTCTCGTCGGCCGCGCGCGTCTTCGACGAGAGATGTCTGGCCGGGCTCGAGGCGCGGCGCGAGCGCGCCGGGGCGCTGGTCGAGGAGAGCCTGGCGATGGTGACCGCGCTCGTGCCGGCGATCGGCTACGACGCGGCGGCCGAGATTGCGAAGGAGGCCTGGCGGACCGGCAGGCGCGTGCGCGAGATCTGCCTCGAGCGCGCGGTGCTTCCGCCCGACGAGCTCACGCGCCTGCTCGATCCGCTCCGGCAGACGGGTGGCTGATAGACTGCGTGGGTGAACGCGCGACCGAACGTGCTCGTCTTCATGCCCGATCAGCTTCGCGCCGACGCGCTGGGCTGCTTCGGGAACGCGCTCGCGCACACGCCGAACGTCGACGCACTGGCTGCGCGCGGCACGCGCTTCGACCGCGCGTACGGGCAGCACCCGGTCTGTTCGCCCAGCCGGGTCTCGCTGATGACCGGCTGGTATCCGCACGTGCGCGGGCACCGGACGCTCACGCACCTGCTCAAGCCGTGGGAGCCGAACCTGCTCCGGCGGATGAAGGACGCGGGCTACCACGTCGCGCACGCGGGCCTGCGCGGCGACACGTTCGCGTCGGGCGTGACGAAGGACAGCACGGATCGCTTCGGCTTCGCGGTGAAGCCGAAGTCGTTCTTCATGCGCTCGCCGTATCCGCCCGAGCACGCGCTCGCGCGCGCCTACTACCACGGCAAGCGGCCCGACGTGGGGACGACGCTCGACTTCGACGAGGCGTGCGTGCGCACGGCCGAGGAATGGCTCGGCGCGGGCATGCCGGAGCCCTGGCTCCTGTACGTGCCGCTCGTCTTTCCGCACCCGCCCTTCGAGGTCGAAGAGCCCTGGTACTCGCTGCACGCGCGCGCGCGAATGCCCGCGCCGGTCGACGCCGCGCTCGACGACAAGCCGCGCTACATGCGGCTGCTCCGCGATCGCCACGGCACCGACCGGCTCTCACCCGCGGATTGGGCGGAGATCCGGGCCACCTATTACGGCATGGTGTCGCGCGTGGACGACCAGCTCGGCCGGCTCCTGCGCGCGGTGGCGCGTGCGGGCGCGGAGTCGCGCACGCTCACGGTATTCACCAGCGATCACGGCGAATATCTCGGCGACTTCGGATTGATCGAGAAGTGGCCGTCGGGCCAGCACGAGAGCCTGCTGCGCAATCCGCTCGTGATCGCGGGCCCGGGCGTGCGCCAGAGGAACGTCGCCTCGGGATTCGTCGAGCTCGTCGACCTGCTGCCGACACTGCTCGAGGTCGCCGGCGCGGAGGCGACGCACACGCATTTCGGACTCAGCCTGTGGCCCGCGCTTCGCGACGGCGCGTCGCCGCACCGCGATGCCGCGTTCTCGGAGGGGGGCTTCGCGCGCGGCGAAGCGGACCTGCTCGAACGCGCCGCGTTCCCCTACGATCTGAAGAGCGCGATCCAGCACGAGGATCCCGTCAGCGTGGGACGCGTCGCCAGCGTGCGCACGGCGGAGTGGACCTACGTCCACCGCCTGTACGAAGGCGCGGAGCTGTACGATCGCGCCGGTGATCCGCACGAGCGCGTGAACCTGGCCGGGCGGCCGGCGTCGCGTGAGGTCGAAACGCGGCTGCGCGAGCGCGTGCTCGACTGGCTGCTCGCGAGCGCGGACGTGATTCCCTGGGACGCCGATTCCCGATTCGACAACGAGGGCGCGATTTGAACGAGGTGCTGGAAGAGCAGAGCTTCGGCGCGACGACCGTCTGGTACGGCGCGAAGCGCGGCA
>CAZMKX010000790.1:0-2001 GCA_964566375.1 uncultured Myxococcales bacterium | reverse complement strand
AACGCCGGCATCGGCACCGACGAGACGCGCACGATGCTCTGGGAGTCGACCGACAGCGACTGGACGTGGGCGCTCGCGGTGAACGTCTGGGGCGTGCTCAACGGAATCCGGGCGTTCGTGCCCGAGATGCTGAAGCGCGGCGAGTCGGGACGGATCGTGAACACCTCGTCGGGAAACGGCGGCCTCGTGCTGATCCCGACGACCCCGATCTACGCGACCACCAAGTCGGCGGTCTCGACCATCACCGAGGCGCTGCACCTCCAGCTGCAGATGGTGCGCGCGAAGCTCTCGGCCTCGGTGCTGTACCCGGGCCCGCACGTGGTGGCGACGAACATCTTCAGCGCCGCCCGCAATCGGCCCGCGGAGCTCCCGCCCGAGCGCCCCGTCGGACCGCCGCCGACCCTCGAGGACCTGCGCAAGTGGTCCGAGCAGGCGGGGCGCGAGCTCAAGGTGACGACGCCGGAGGAGGTCGCGGAGTACGCGTTCGACGGAATTCGCGCCGGGCGCTTCTACCTGCTTCCGGAGAGCGCGGAGATGGACGCGCGCATCCGCGCGCGCACCGACGGCGTGCTCGCGCGCCGCGATCCGAGCTTTCAGCTCGGCTGAGACTTCTTCGCGGAGTCGAGCGCTGCGGCGCGGAAGATCCCCTTCGACATGGTCGAGCTCTCGGCATCCACGCGCCGCCGGTAGACCTCGGCGCGAAGCCGGTGGACGTCCGCGCTGTCCGGCGCCGCGTCCGCGGCCCAGTCGGCCCAGTGCGAGGCCATCCTGAGATCCCCGGATTCGAGCGACCTGGCCGCGCGCTCGAGCACGCGTCCGACGCCGCCGGCGAGCTCGGCGATCTCGCGTGCCTGCTGCGCGCGGGGCGCGGGCTTGAGCTCGCTCGCCACGCCGCTCCACCATCCGCCGAGACAGCGCACGACGTTGCGCACGATGAATTCCGGCTCGTCGTAGATCGGCTGCAGCCACGGCTTCTGCGCGAGCGTGGCGGGGGGCTTCACGGTCTCGATGATCTCGTAGACGCCGAGGCCCTGGTTCAGGCAGGCGAGCGTCTGCCGGTAGAGCGAGTCGAGGTAGTCGGCGGTGTCGAGCAGCGCCTCGCGCACGCGCTCGGCGCCGAAGATCGGGACGCCGTGACCGGGCAGGAGTACCTGCGCCTCGCGCGCCGCCATGGATCGCAACGCGCGCGCCCAGTCGGACGCGTAGCGCTGCACCTTCTGCGGGTTTCCGGCGTTCGGCGCGGCCCAGATGAACAGGTCCCCCGTACACAGCGCGCGCGCGTCCGGAACGAAGACCCAGGAATGGTCGTCGGTCTCGCCGCGCGCGTGGTAGAGCTCGAGCTCGCGGCCGCCGACCCGGAGCCGCAGGGAGTCGCGATAGGTGACGGTCGGCACCTCGGAGCGGGTCGGGAAATCGACCGGAACGCCGAACTGGCGCGTGTTGACGATCGCGTTGTAGCCGGCCGTCTCGGCGTAGCGCCGCATCCGCGGCGCGACGTCCACGTGTCCGACGATCTCCGGCCGCGCCCAGCCATTCGCCTCGGCTTCCTCCAGGAACGGCGGAAGGCCGTAGGCGTGATCGACGTGCCCGTGAGTGTAGATCGCGGAGTGGACGCGCCGTGCATCGAAGCGGCGGACGCCGGCGAAGCTGCGCGCGTTCTGCGCAGGGTGGAACGAGCCCGTGTCGACCAGGACGACGCCGTCGTCCGTGCGCAGGGCGACCACGTTCACGAAGGCCTTGTAGAACCCGACGTCCGGTGCGACCTCCTCGATGCGGTCGAGCGGCGCGAACGGGTGGTGCGCGGGCTCGTGCGTGCTCGCGCGGCCCGAGAACAGCTGATCGGAGAGCTCGTGAAGGGTCGGCAGGACCGCGTTCTCCCGGGTTGAGCGCCTTGACGCGTACCCTATCATGGGCCCGGCGCCTCGAAGGCGGATTCCCCGCGCGCCCACCATGGAGCCGAAATGAACGTCAGCGTCGAAGAAACCGGCCCCGTCGAGCGGC
>CAZMKX010000789.1:0-2006 GCA_964566375.1 uncultured Myxococcales bacterium | reverse complement strand
TGGATGTCGTGGAAGTGCGCGCTGATCGGCCTGCCGTTCGGCGGCGCGAAGGGCGGCGTGCGGATCGACCCCGGCGCGCTCTCGCGCACGGAGCTGCAGCGCATCACGCGGCGCTACACGATGGAGATCATCGAGATGATCGGGCCGGACCGAGACATTCCCGCGCCCGACCTCGGCACCGACGAGCAGGTCATGGCCTGGATGATGGACACCTATTCGACGCAGAAGGGCTTCTCGGTGCCTGGCGTGGTGACGGGAAAGCCGATCGAGATCGGCGGCTCGCTCGGCCGGCGCGAAGCGACCGGCCGCGGCGTGATGACCTGCGTCACCGAAGCGTGTCGGCACCTGAACCTGCCGCTCGCGGGCGCGCGCGTCGTCGTGCAGGGCTACGGGAACGTCGGTGCGAACGCTGCGCGCATCGCCCACGCGCAGGGCGCGCGCGTGATCGCGGTCTCGGACGTGAAGGGCGGAATCCACGATCCGCGCGGCCTCGACCTGGCGAAGGTCGACGCGTGGATCCGCGAGCACCGCTTCCTCGAGGGCTTCCCGGGCGCGGGCTCGGTCTCGAACGCCGACCTGCTCGAGCTCGACTGCGACGTGCTGATCCCCGCCGCGCTGCAGAACCAGATCAGCGCGCAGAATGCGGGCCGCATTCGCGCGCGGCTTCTGGTCGAGGGCGCGAACGGGCCGACCTCGCTCGAGGCCGACGCCATCCTGCGCGAGCGCGGCGTCTTCGTCGTGCCCGACATCCTCGCCAACGCGGGCGGCGTCACCGTCTCGTACTTCGAGTGGGTGCAGGACGCGCAGCAGTTCTTCTGGACCGAGGAAGAGGTGAACCAGAAGCTGATCGCGATCATGCAGCGCGCCTTCAAGGAGGTGCTCGCAGTCGCACTCGAGAAGAAGGTCGACCTGCGCACCGCGTCGCTGATGAGGGGCATCTCGCGCATCACCGAGGCGAAGCGCCGGCGCGGCGTGTTTCCCTAGCGCGGCTCGTCGTCGGGCGCGCGCGCGCGAAACAGGCCCGCGAGCCGGCCGCCGATCTCGCTCGCCGGCCGCGTGCGCCAGTCGTAGCGCAACGTGAGCACGCGCAGCACGAAGGCCGCGCCGATCGCGAGCCAGGCGGCGGCGCTCGGATCGACGGCCCCCGGCAGCGCGAGGAGAAGGAAGAGGCCGCTCGCGAACGCGACGATCAGCGCGTAGAACTGGCCGGGCTGGAAGATCGACGGGATCTCACCGACGAGCAGATCGCGGATCACGCCGCCGCCGACGCCGGTGATCACGCCGATCAGGAACGCGCCCGGAACGGGAATTCCCGCCGCGACCGACTCCGTCAGTGCGACGACGCTGAAGGCGGGCGCGGCGACCGCGTCGGCGAGCAGGATCGCGCGCGTTCCGACACCGAAGCGCAGCAGCGGGCTCAGCAGGACGACGGCGACGGCGCTCGCCAGGATCATCGGCAGCGCGTACGGATCCTGGATCACCCACGGCGAACGCTGCAGGAAGAGTCCGTCGCGCAGAAGCCCGCCGCCCGCCGCCGTGGCCAGCGCGATCGCGCACACGCCGACGAAGTCCAGGCCGCGCTTGGTCGCGACGAGCGCGCCGCTCAGCGCCCACAGCACGGTCGCGAGATCCGCGAAATAGGTCGGGAGCTGGAAGCGCTCGATCACTCCTGCGTCGACGCGGCCTCAGAGATTCAGGAGCTGCGCGACGCGCTCGCGGTGCTCGGTCGGGTCGCCGTAGGTGACCTCGATCGCCTTCGCGCGCTTGAAGTACAGGTGGCAGTCGTACTCCCAGGTGAAGCCGACTCCGCCGTGGATCTGGATGTTCTCCGCGCTGGTGTGGCGGTAGGCGTCGCTCGTGTAGGCCTTGGCCATGCTCGCCGCGAGCTCGGCCTCGTCGGTGTTCTCGCTGACCGCCCAGGCCGCGAAGTAGGTGATCGACTTCGACGACTCGACCTCGATCAGCATGTCGGCGCACTTGTGCTTGATCGCCTGGTTCACGCCGAT
>CAZMKX010000788.1:0-2010 GCA_964566375.1 uncultured Myxococcales bacterium | reverse complement strand
GGTACTCGGCCACGATGACGAAGGTGGGACTGGTCACCGGCACGCTCGGGTCCACCGCGAGGCCTTCGGCCAGCCCCTGGACCAGGCAGGTCTTCCCGGCGCCGAGCGGTCCGGACAGTCCGATCACGTCTCCGCCGCGCAGGAGCGCGCCGAGCGCGCGGCCGAGCGCGCGGGTCTCCGCCGGACTATGGGAAGGGAACGAGTGTTCCAGGGACTTCGGGCTCATCGGGTCGGAAGGCTAGCGCGTGCCACGCGTCGGGGATGCGGTCGGCGAGCTCCGAGGCGAGGCCTCCGACGCGCGGTCCAAGGTCGCCGGCGAGGCCGTGCAGATACACGCCCAGACGCGCCGCGTCCCAGGGCGCCCGGCCCTGACCGAGTAGCGCGCCGAGCACGCCCGCGAGGACGTCGCCGGAGCCACCCGCCGCAAGGCCTGGACCGCCGGTCGGGTTCACGCAGAGCGCGCCGTCGGGCGCCGCGACCACCGTGCGCGCGCCCTTCAACACCGCGATCGCGCCGCTCGCTCGCGCCAGCGCGCGCGCAGCCTCCGGCCGGTCGGACTGCACCTCGGCGGTCGTGCGCGCGAGCAGGCGAGCGGCCTCGCCCGGATGCGGGGTGAGGATGCGTGGCGCGTCGGAGCGGAGCGCGGCGAGGTCACCGGCGAAGGCGTTCAGCGCGTCGGCGTCGACGACGGCCGGCGTACGCGCGCGGGCGAGCAGAGCGCGGGCGAGCGCGACGCTCTCGGGCGACTGTCCCAGCCCGGGACCGAGTACCAGCGCGTCGCGCGTCTCGAGCGCGGCAAGGAGCGCTTCGAGCTGGCCGGGTCCGAGGGCATCCCCGGGCGCGGCGTCGAGAACCACCACCATCGCCTCCGCCAGCGCACCGGCGTAGAGGGGATGGAGCGCGCGCGGCGCGGCCACACTGACGAGACCGGCCCCCGCGCGAAGCGCGCCGCGCGCGGCGAGCAGGACCGCCCCGGTCTTTCCGACCGAGCCACCCACCACGAGCACGTGGCCGAACGTCCCTTTGTGCCCGTCGATCGGACGCGGGGGGAGGAGCGCGCGAGCGCCCGCACGCGTCAGGACGTGTTGTCGGACTCCCGCGCGCGCGACGCTCTCGGCAGGCAGCCCGATGTCCGCGACCAGGATCCGCGCGCGCGAAGGGTGCAGCGCAAGCCCGAGCTTCGGCAGCCCGAACGTGACGACGAGATCCGCGTCCAACGCGACTCCGAGAGCTCGACCCGTCTCGCTCGAGAGCCCCGACGGCAGATCGACGGCGACGCACGGCAAGCCACTCGTCGCGAGCGCGCGCAGGACGTCGGCGAGGCGGCCGTCGATCGGGCGCGCGAGGCCGACCCCGAAGACGGCATCGACGACGAGGTCGCGGCCGGCGAGCGCTTGGGCGACGTCGGCCCCGCTCTCGGCCCGGCGCAGCTCGACCCCCGCGCTCGCGAGCAGGTCGCGGTTGGCCTTCGCCTCGGGGCTCTGCGACTTCACGTGCGCGACCTCGAGCACGCACGGCACGACCCCGCGCGCCTGCTCCGCGAGCACGCGCGCGATCACGTACCCGTCACCGCCGTTGTTTCCCGCACCGCAGACGACCAGCGGCTGACGCGAATCGGCGTAGTGACGTGCGATCGCCTCGGCGACCGCACGGCCCGCAGTCTCCATCAGCGTGTGACCGGGAATGCGCAGGCGCTCGATCGCGTCGCGGTCGATCGCCTGCATCTCCGCGCCCGTCGGACACGGCCAGGCGAGCGGACGCATCGGCGCCCCGCTCACGACCCGTGCTCGACGATCACGCTCGCCAACGCGAAGTCCGCGTCGTGGGAGAGCGTGAGGAAGAGCTCGAGCGTCTCGCCGGGCGTCGGCTCTCGCAGCACGAGTCGCGGCTCGCCGCTCTTGCGGCGAACGACCTCGAGCCCCGAGAGCGGCAGCGCGCGCCCGAGCGGACCGCGAAGCGCCGCGCGGCCCGCGCACTTCGCCGCGAAGCGCGCGGCCAGGTTCTGCCAGC
>CAZMKX010000787.1:0-2012 GCA_964566375.1 uncultured Myxococcales bacterium | reverse complement strand
AGGTCCCGGAAGCGGAGCGCTTCACGCAGGCGTTCTGCCGCGCATGCGGCTCGGCGGTGCCGCGACTGAATCCGGCGAGCCCCGCGCGGATGGCGGTGGTTCCCGCAGGCTCGCTCGAGGACGACCCGGGCGTACGCGAGGGCGCGCACATCTTCGTGAAGTCCAAGGCGGCCTGGTACGCGATCCACGACGCGCTGCCGCAGTACTCCGAGTATCGACCGGCGTAGACTGCGCCGGTGAGCTGGCAGGACGAGGTCGACGGAATCGAGGCGCGGCGGCGCGCGGCGCTCGCGCTCGGCGGCGAGGCGGCGGTTGCGGCCCAGCACGCGAAGGGTCGGCTCACGATTCGCGAGCGAATCGACGCGCTCGTCGACCCGGGCTCGTTCCGCGAGCAGGGACCGATCGCGGGTCACGCCGAAAAGGACGCCGAGGGCCGGCTCGTGGGCTTCTCGCCCGCGAACTACCGGCTCGGTATCGCGAAGCTCGACGGCCGGCCGTGCGTGGTGGGCGGCGAGGACTTCACGCAGGCCGGCGGCTCGCCCTCGCCTGCCGGCCTACGCAAATCAGTGATGGCCGAGGAGCTGGCCGTGCGCTTGCGCCTGCCGCTCCTGCGTCTGCTCGAAGGCGGCGGCGGAAGCGTCGCGCCGCGCAAGGGCGACGGCGCGCCGATCGTGGTCGATTCCGCGAACGCGCCGCCGCGCTTCCTGTCGTTCGCGCAGGCGATGGCGCAGGCGCCGGTGATATCGGCCGCGCTCGGCGCGGTCGCGGGCCTGCCCGCCGCGCGGCTGGTCGCGTCGCACCTCTCGCTGATGGCGCGGGACAGCGCGCAGGTGCTGATCGCGGGCCCCGCGCTGGTCGAGCGCGCGCGCGGAATCCGCGCGACGAAAGAGGAGCTCGGCGGCGCGCGCGTGCACCTGCGCAGCGGCGTCGTCGACAACGCGGCGCCCGACGAGCGCGGCGTGTTCGCGCTCGCGCGCCGCTTCCTCTCGTATTTGCCGACGAACGTCTGGGAGTCCGCGCCGGTGTCGCCTTGCGACGACCCGGCAGACCGCGCCGAGGAGGAGCTGCTCTCGCTCGTGCCGCGTGACCGGCGCAAGTCGTACAAGATGCGCCGCGCGCTCGAGCTCGTGCTCGACCGCGAGAGCTTCTTCGAGATCGCGCCCGAGTTCGGCCGCTCGCTCGTCTGCGGGCTCGCGCGCCTGCGCGGTCAGCCGGTCGGCGTGATCGCGAACGACCCGAACCACTACGCCGGCGCGATGACGGCCGAGTCCGCGCAGAAGCTGCGCCGCCACGCCGACCTGTGCGACACGTTCCACCTGCCGATCGTGAGCTTCGTCGACGAGCCGGGCTTCCTGATCGGCCCCGACGCGGAGCGCGCCGCGACGATCCGCCACGGCACCGCCGCGATCTTCGCCGTCATGCAGTCGAGCGTGCCGTGGGTGTCCGTGCACGTGCGCAAGGCGTTCGGCGTCGCCGGCGCCGCTCACTTCGGGCCGGGCGGGCACGTGATCGCGTGGCCGTCGGCCGAGTCCGGCGCGCTGCCGCTCGAAGGCGGCGTCGCGGTCGCCTTCCGGCGCGAGATCGAAGCCGCGCCCGATCCGGACGCGAAGCGCCGCGAGCTCGAGGAGCGCCTCGCCGCCCGACGCGATCCGTACGCGCGCGCCGAGGGCTTCGGCGTCGCCGACCTGATCGATCCGCGACACACGCGCGCGTCCCTCTGCGCTTGGGTCGAGTGGATCCAGCCGCTCCTCTCGCAGCTCAAAGGGCCGCGCGCGTACTCGATCCGGCCGTGACTGATTGACTTCGCTCGGCTGCGCCTCGCTGCGCGCCGCTTCGCGGCTTGCCGCGCGGGCGCGAGGGCGGCCTCGCGTCCGCGGCGCTCCTCCGTCAGCGCGACAAGATCCCTGACTTCGCTCGGCTGCGCCTCGCTGCGCGCCGCTTCGCGGCTTGCCGCGCCGGCGCGAGGGCGGCCTCGCGTCCGCGGCGCTCCTCCGTCAGCGCGACAAGATCCC
>CAZMKX010000786.1:0-2013 GCA_964566375.1 uncultured Myxococcales bacterium | reverse complement strand
TGCGGCGAGCAGCCGCTCCTTCCCGGCGAGAGCTGCGTGCTCGGTTCGCTCGATCTGCCGGCGTTCGCGGACGCGAACGGAGCGCTCGACTGGAGCGCGCTCGACGAGACCTGCGCGTTGGCGGTGCGATTCCTGGACGACGTCGTCGAGATCGCGCGCTTCCCCGACGCGTCGATCGAGCGCGCGACGTTGCGCACGCGCAAGGTCGGGCTCGGCTTCCTGGGGCTCGCCGACCTTGCGCTGCTGCGCGGCATCGCGTTCGACGGTGCCGAGCTCCGCGCGCTCGCGGGCGAGATCGCGCGACGCATGAGCGATGCGGCGCTGCGCGCGAGCATCGCGCTCGCCGTCGAGCGCGACGCGTATCCCGCCTGGCGCGGCCGCGGCCCGCGGCGCCGGAACGCGACGACGACCGCGATCGCGCCCACCGGCACGCTTCGCCTCCTCTGCGGATCGAACGGCGGGATCGAGCCGCTTCTCGACCCGGTGCGTCCGATCGCGCTCGGCGACCGGCGCTTCCGCTTCGTCGACCGCTGGCTGCGCGCCTGGCTCGAGCCTCGCGCGGCGGATCTCGAAGCGGTGCTCGTCGCGCTCGAGGCCGGCGTGCCGTCGGGCGACCTGCCCGGGCTCGCCGACACAGATCGGCGTCTGCTCCGGCGCGGGGCCGAGATCGATGCGCGCGCGCAGGTTGCGCTGCAGGCCGAGGTGCAGCGCTTCGTCGACGGCGCGGTCTCGAAGACCGTGCACCTGCCGCCGTCTGCCCGGGCCGAGGACGTTCGCGCGCTCGTCGTGCTCGCGGCGCGAAGCGGCTGCAAGGGTCTCGCGCTCTACCGCGGCGAGGCCGCCTGCGCGCCTTGTGCCATTCCGGAGCGGAGCGGAGAGTGGCTCTGAGCGACCCTGCGACGCTTCGCGCGCAGATGGTCGAGCGCCAGGTCGCGGCGCGGGGCGTGAGAGACCCACGCGTGCTCGCGGCGCTCCGCGACGTGCCGCGCGAGCGCTTCGTGCCCGCCGCGCGCGCCGCCGAGGCATGGGACGATCGCGCGCTTCCGATCGAGGCCGGCCAGACGATCTCGCAGCCGTACGTCGTCGCGCTGATGGCCGAGGCGCTTCGGATCGCGCCGGGCGATCGCGTGCTCGAGATCGGCACGGGCTCCGGCTACGCCGCGGCGGTGCTCGCGCGCCTCGCGCGCGAGGTCTACACCGTCGAGCGACATGCCGGGCTCGCCGACCGCGCGCTCGAGGTGCTGCGCTCGCTCGGCTACCGGAACGTCCACGTCCGGATCGCGGACGGCACGCTCGGCTGGCGCGAGGAAGCGCCGTTCGACGCGATCCTGGTTTCGGCGGCGGGCCCGCGCGTCCCGCCGACGCTGGAGTCGCAGCTCGGGCGCGGCGGGCGGCTGGTCGTGCCCGTGGGCGCCGTGCACGCGGGCCAGCGACTCCTGCGCGTGACCCGGCTCGAGCGCGACGACTTCTCGCGCGAAGACCTCGGCGACGTGCAGTTCGTCCCACTCGTCGGCGCCGAGGGCTTCGCCGAGTGATGGACGGTGGCAGGCGCGCTCTCGAGATCGTGGGGGGGAGCGGAGCGCGCCTGCCCTCGTCTCACTTGATCGAGATCTGACGCGGCTTGGCTTCTTCCTTCTTCGGGATCTCGAGCGTCAGCACGCCGTCCTTGAACGTGGCCTTGAGCTCGTCCGCGAGCGCGCTCGGCGGAAGCGTGAACGAGCGACTGAACGAGCCGTAGGTCCGCTCGACCCAGTGGGTCTTGTCCTTCTTCTCCTCGCGTTCGCTCTTCTTTTCGCCCCGGATCGAGAGGACGTTCTCGTGCACCTCGACCGTGACGTCGTCCTTGCTCACACCGGGAAGCTCGGCCGTCACGCGATAGCCCTTCTCGTCCTCGCTGACGTCGACCGCCGGCGCGAGCCGCGCTGCGCGCTGCGAGGGAAGGCTCCATTCGCGGAAGAAGCGCTCCGGCGAGAAGAACTCCTCGCCGAACGGGTTCCAGAGACTGACTTGTCG
>CAZMKX010000785.1:0-2015 GCA_964566375.1 uncultured Myxococcales bacterium | reverse complement strand
TGAACTCGGGGCTGTTCATGAGCAGCAGCCCGACCCGGTCGCCCTTCTTCACGCCGAGCTGGCCCGCGAGGAAGTTGGCGGTCTGGTTCGCGCGCGCGTCGAGCTCGGCGAAGGTGAATCGCCGACCCGAATGGGTGTCGATGAAGGCCTCGAGGCGCGGGTTCAGATGGGCGCGCTTGGCCAGGAACAGTCCGAGATTGTTCTTCATGGTCGGGACCTCCGTCGGGGGGCGCATTCTGCCATAGTTCGCTGCATGAAGAAGCTGCAAAAGAACGTGCGCCAGCTGGTGGACGAGGCGAATGCGCAGGTTCATTCGATCTCGGCCGAAGAGGCGATCGCGCTCGCCAGTCGGGACGACGTGCTGATCGTGGATCTGCGGGATCCGCGCGAACGGGAGCGCGACGGGTTCATTCCGGGCTCGTTCCATGCTCCGCGCGGAATGCTCGAGTTCTGGGTCGATCCCGAGAGCCCGTACTACAAGGACGTCTTCGGCTCCGGCAAGCACTTCGTCTTCCACTGCGCGAGCGGGTGGCGCTCGGCCCTGGCGGCCAAGGCGGTGCAGGACATGGGGATGGAAGGCGTCTCGCACATTGCGACCGGCTTCAAGGGCTGGGTCGACGCGGGCGGGCCGGTCGAGCGCAAGCCGCCGGCAGCACGCTAGCAGCGCGGCTCCCCCGGTCTTTTCCCCCCGCGTTCGCCGCTTCCGGCATATCATCACCGGTGGAGGGAAGGGATTTGAAGCGATCGGCAGTTTTGCGCGCGCGGTTCGCCGCCGCCTTCGCGGTGATTTCGCTTGCGGGTTCGGCGCTCGCCCAGGGGAGCTACACGCTGTTCGAGAGCGGGCCCGTGAAGCCGCTCGCGCTGTCCCCGGACGGCACGAAGCTCTTCGTGTGCAACCTCCCCGACGGCCGGCTCGAGATCTTCGACGTGTCGCCGGCGGGCCTCACGCACGTGGGCTCGGTCCCGGTCGGCGTCGATCCGGTTTCGGTTGCGGCGCGGAACGACGGCGAGGTCTGGGTCGTGAACCACCTCTCCGACAGCGTCTCGATCGTGGACGTGGCGTCGCAGCGAGTCGTGCAGACGCTGCTCGTCGGCGACGAGCCGCGCGACATCGTCTTCGCCGGGCCAGGACGGAACCGCGCGTTCATCACCGCGGCGCACCGCGGACAGAACCGGCCGGGTGATCCGGAGCTGCTCACACCGGGCGTCGGCCGCTCGGACGTCTGGGTCTTCGACGCGACGACGCGGGCCTCGGCCATGGGCGCTCTGAATCCGCCGTACCTGACCCTCTTCGGTGACACGCCGCGCGGACTCGCCGTGAGCCCGGACGGCGGGACCGTGTACGCCGCCGTGTTCCACTCCGGCAATCAGACGACCGTCGTCCAGCAGGGCGTCCTGCCCACGCCCGGACCGCTTCCGGCGATCACCGACCCCATCGCGGGCACCGTCCCGGCGCCGCAGGTCGGCGTGATGCTGAAGCACCAGTCGGGCAACACCTGGGTCGACGTCAACGGCGGGCAGCACACCAATCTCGTTCGCTTCCAGCTTCCCGATCGCGACGTCTTCGCGATCAACGCGAACGCGGATCCGCCCGCCGAGTCGGCGAGCTTCGCGCACGTCGGCACGATCCTCTACAACCTGGCGGTCAATCCCCAGAGCGGTGCGGTGTACGTCTCGAACACCGACGCGAACAACATGGACCGCTTCGAGGGCTTCTCGACGCCGAGCCTGCGCGGCGAGCTGCACCGCGCCCGGATCACGATCCTGTCCGGCAGCTCCGTCTCGCCGCGCAACCTGAATCCGCACATCGACTACAACGCGATTTCGCCGCCGCAGTCGGTGAACGACGCGAGCCTGGGCATTCCCACGGATCTCGCGGTCTCCGCCGATGGCACCACGCTGTACGTCGCGGCGCTCGGCTCGAGCAAGATCGGCGTGATCTCCACCGCGGCGCTGGCGCTCCCGCCGGGCAGCCCCGGCGCGTTCGTGCCCGATCCCGCGGACCACATCGAGCT
>CAZMKX010000784.1:0-2016 GCA_964566375.1 uncultured Myxococcales bacterium | reverse complement strand
CTTCTCGACGCGCGCGCTGCCGAAAAGCACGAAGCGCTTCACGCCGAGCGCCGTCGCCTGCTGCAGCACCTTCCGCAGGCTCGGCGGACGCGGCAGCGCGACCGCCAGCACGAGCGGGAGGGGTTCGGGCGGATCTCGGTCCAGCGCGATCTCGAGCTCGAGCGCGTCCGCGTCGAGCGCCCGGATCGTGCCGCGGCCGAGCCGGCCGTCGATCCGCCCGACCGCGAGCGAATCGCCGACCTCCGCGCGCAGGACCTCGCAGACGTGGCGGTGCCGCCGATCCGCGACCCGCACGCGTCCTCCGGGCATCTCGTCGGCTGCGTCGAAGAGCAGAACGTTCAACGCGCACGAGTGTAAGATTCCGCGGCGATGCGCGCGTGGGTGCTCGCGAGTCCGGCTCCGATCGAGCGCGCGCCGCTCGAGTGTCGCGAGCTCGCGGAGCCCGTGCCGGGGCCAGGCGAGATCGCCGTCGAGGTCTCCGTCTGCGGCACCTGTCGCACGGACCTGCACGTGGTCGAGGGGGATCTCGCGCCGCACCGTTCGCCGGTCGTTCCCGGCCACCAGATCGTCGGGCGCGTCGCTGCGCTCGGCCCGGGCGCGCGCCGGTTCGCCCTCGGGCAGCGCGTCGGCATCGCCTGGCTGTGGCGCGCGTGCGGCACGTGCGCGTACTGCGCGGCCTCGGCCGAGAACCTCTGCCGCGCGCCCCGCTTCACCGGCTGGGACGAGAACGGCGGCTTCGCCGAGTGCACGCGCGTGCCCGAGGACTTCGCGTACGCGCTGCCCGACGCGCTCGACGACGTCGCCGTCGCGCCGCTGCTCTGCGCGGGGATCATCGGCTACCGCGCGCTGCGCCGGTCCGCGATCCGCCCCGGCGCCCGGCTCGGTCTGTACGGGTTCGGCTCGTCGGCCCACATCGCTCTGCAGGTCGCGCGTACCTGGGGCTGCCGCGTCTTCGTGGTCACGCGCGAGGCGACGCACCGCGCGCTCGCGCTCGAGCTCGGCGCGGAATGGGCCGGGGATCTCGGCGAGCCGCCTCCCGCGAAGCTCGACGGGGCCGTGATCTTCGCGCCGGTCGGAACGCTCGTGCCCGTGGCGCTCGAAGCGCTCGCCCCCGGTGGCACGCTCGCCTGCGCGGGTATCCACATGTCCGGGATCCCGGCGCTCGACTATCGGACCCACCTCTTCGAGGAGCGTACACTGACGAGCGTCACTGCGAACACGCGCGAGGACGGCCGAGAGCTCCTCGAGCTCGCCGCCCGGGCGGGGATCCGGCCTCGCACCACCGAGTTCGCGTTCGCGGACGCGAACCGCGCCCTGCTCGCGGTCAAGCAGGGCGGCATCGTCGGCTCGGGGGTGGTCCGGGTGCGCGGCGCCGCGGCTCCCTGAAGCCCGCTTTCGGGTATCATGCGCGCTCTTCGGAGGAGCACCGCATGCCGACCGCACCCCACTGGAATTTCGGAGACATCCTCGACGCGCTCGAAGCGGTCTTCCCGCCGAACGCGCCCGCCCTGATCCACGGCGACCGCACGATCCGCTGGGGGGATTTCTCGCGCCGATCGAACAACCTGGCCGCGCAGCTGCGCGCGCGCGGTGCGCAGCCGAACGACAAGGTCGGCTTCTACCTGCGCAACCGGCCGGAGTACTGCGAGACGCTGGCTGCCTGCTTCAAGGCGCGGCTGGTGCACGTGAACGTGAACTACCGCTACCTCGACGAGGAGCTCTGGTACATCTTCGACAACTCCGACGCGAAGGTCGTGGTGTTCGACGGCGAGTTCGCGGAGCGCGTCGAGAAGCTGCATCACCGCCTGCCGAAGGTCGCGGCCTGGGTGCAGGTCGGCGGCGAGCCGCTCGACTTCGCGATCTCGTACGAGTCACTCGCCGGGCAGGGCGACGGCCGCCCGCTCGGCATTCCGCGCGACGGCTCGGACCTCCTGTTCCTGTACACGGGCGGAACGACGGGAATGCCGAAGGGCGTGATGTGGTCGGCGAACGACCTGTGGCACGCGCTCGGCGCCG
>CAZMKX010000783.1:0-2020 GCA_964566375.1 uncultured Myxococcales bacterium | reverse complement strand
GCGGGCCGGCATCAAGTGATCTGCATCACGCATCTGCCGCAGCTCGCCGCACTTGGTGATGCGCATCACAGGGTGCTGAAATCGCTGCGCGGCGGGCGAACACTCACCCGTGTCGAACGCTTGGACGCCGAGACGCGTGTGGACGAGGTTGCCCGGATGGGCGGCGGTCGCGTCACCGACGCTGCGCGGGCCAACGCCCGTGAGCTCCTCTCCCGGTCCGGCGCAGTCCGGAAGCGCGGGGTGTGATCCACAACCTCAACTTTCCATAGGCCTCGCCGATGCCGTTTCTCGAGTGCGAGGGCGCAGAGACGCCCTGCACACGAGAGAGGCAAGAGCGTGGCCGAAGCCATCCCACAGAGCGCGGAAACCCCGGTGCCGCCCCCGGCGCTGCGCGCAACGCTGCGCATCGAGAGCGGCTTCTACGAGGGCCTCGAGTGGGAGCTCGACCGGCCGAGCACGGTGATCGGCCGCGGCCGGAACGCGGATCTGGTGCTGAACGAGGCCACGATCTCGCGCGCGCACGCGCTCTTCGGCTACGACGGCGCCGACGCGTTCGTGCAGGACCTCGGCAGCACGAACGGAACGCTCGTGAATGGAGCGCGCGAGCACCGCCGGCCTCTGGCGCACGGCGACGAGCTCAGGATGGGAAAGCTCGTGCTCAGGGTGCGGCGCGACGCGAGCGCCGCGGGGGGCAAGTCCGGTGTCTAACACGACCCTGCAGCCACACGAAGACGTCGTCACGCTGATGATCGTTCCCGGCCAGGCTGGCGCGATCCGCCGCTTCCACGTGCCGCGCGTCTGGTTCAAGCGAGCCGCCTGGGCCGGCATCGCGCTGTCGGTCGCGCTGCTCGTCTTCTCGGTCGACTACGTGCGCGTGCGCATGAACCTGTCGGAGCTCGAGCGCCTGCGCAGCGAGACCACCGCGCAGCGCGAAGAGCTGCTCGCGTACGCGCAGAAGATGGAGACGATCTCCACGCGACTGGGCAAGATCGACGGCTTCGAGCGCAAGCTCCGCGTGATCACGAACCTCGATCCCGCCGATCCGCTTCCGCTGCCGGGAATCGGCGGCACGTCCGGGGAGCTGCTCGACGCGGACGACGTCAGCTGGCTCTCGCGCGCGAAGCGCCACGAGATCATCCAGGACGGTCTCGAGACGCTCGCGGAGGCAGCGGAGACGCAGGAGCAGAGCCTGCAGCACCTCCTCACGCACCTCGAGGACCAGCAGGTACGCCTCGTTCACACGCCGTCCATCGCGCCGACACAGGGCTGGGTCACGTCGTCGTTCGGCTATCGCACCGGCCCGTACACGGGCGCGCGCGAGTTCCACAAGGGCCTGGACATCGCCGGCCGCATGGGGACGCCGATCAAGGCCTCCGCGGACGGCGAGGTCGTCTACGCCACGCAGAAGCGTTCGCTCGGCAACGCCGTCAAGCTGCGCCACGGCTACGGGATCGAGACGGTCTACGGCCACCTCCAGGAGGTCCTGGTGAAGTCGGGCGAGAGGGTCAAGCGCGGGCAGCAGATCGGGCTGATGGGCTCGACCGGCCGCAGCACCGGTCCGCACCTGCACTACGCGGTCGTCGTGAACGGAAAGACCGTGAATCCGCGCAACTACATCCTCGACTGATTCTGGCTCGCTCCGAGCCCCTTCTGTAGACTCCCGGCCGCCCCGGGAGACTCCCATTCGAGCGTTCGCCACGAAGATCTTCGGCTCGGCCAACGAGCGGCTGATAAAGTCGCTGCGGCCGGCCGTCGCGCGGATCAACGAGCTCGAAGCCAAGTACGTGCACCTGCCCGCGGACGAGCTGCGCTGGCGCGCAACCGAGCTGCGGGAGCGCGTCGCCAAGGGGGAGCTCCTCGACTCGGTCATGCCCGAGGCCTTCGCGCTCGTGCGCGAGGCCGCCAAGCGCACGCTCGGCCAGCGGCACTTCGACGTGCAGCTGATCGGCGGCATGGTGCTCCACGAGGGCAACATCTCCGAAATGAAGACCGGCGAAGGCAAGACGCTGGTCGCGACGCT
>CAZMKX010000782.1:0-2030 GCA_964566375.1 uncultured Myxococcales bacterium | reverse complement strand
GCGACGAAGCGCGCGAGGCCGGCCTCGATCGGGTCGTGCTCCCGGTCGAGCTCGTGCCCGTAGAGCGGGTAGGCCATCTCCGTGCGCAGCGTGTCGCGCGCGCCGAGGCCCGCGAGCGAGAGTGCGTCGCCACCCGCCTCGCGAAGCCGGTCCCAGAGCGCAACGGTCCGCTCGGCCGGCGCGAAGATCTCGTAGCCGTCCTCGCCCGTGTAGCCCGTGCGCGAGAGGACGACCGGAATTCCCGCCAGCTCGACGCGCGCGAAGTTCCAGCGCTTCGGCGGCGCGAAGCCGGCGGGCAGGAGCCGCGCGGCGATCGCGAGCGCCTCGGGGCCTTGCAGCGCCAGCAGACCCGTCGCGTCGCTCTCGTCGACGAGCGCGCAGTCGAGCCCGCTCGCGGCGTGCACCTCGCGCATCCAGGCCAGGTCGGCCGCGATGTTCGAGGCGTTGATGCAGAAGAGCACCTCGCGCTCGCCCGTGCGGTAGAGCGTGACGTCGTCGACCACGCCGCCGTCCTCGACGCAGAACAGGCCGTAGCGCACCCGGCCGGGACCCGTGCCGGCGACGTCGTTCGTGAGCAGGCGCTGCGCGAGGGCCAGCGCGTCCGGCCCGCGCAGGCGGACCTCCCCCATGTGCGAGACGTCGAAGAGCCCGCCGTGCGCCCGGACGGCGCGGTGCTCGTCGAGGATCGACGTGTAGACGACGGGCATGTCGAAGCCCGCGAACGGGACCATGCGCGCGCCGGCCTCGACGTGGCGCGCCCAGAGCGGCGTGCGGTGAAGCGGCGCGTCCGGCGCTGCGCCGCTCACGGCGCGGCGGCGGTCTGCGTTTCGAAGGCCTGCACCGTGTTCCGCAGCAGCATCGCGATCGTCAACAGGCCCACCCCCCCGGGTACCGGCGTCAGCACGCCGGCCCGGCCGTTCGCCTGCTCGAAGTCTACGTCGCCGACGAGCTTGCCGTCGACGCGATTCATGCCCACGTCGATCACCGCGGCGCCCTCGCGGATCCAGTCGCCCTTGACCAGGCGCGGTACGCCGACCGCGGCCACGACGATGTCGGCGCGGCGCACGATCTCCGGCAGATTGCGCGTGCGCGAGTGGCAGATCGTCACGGTCGCGTTGCGGTGCAGGAGCAGGAGCGCCACGGGCTTGCCGACGATGTCGCTGCGTCCGATCACGACCGCGTTCGCACCCTCGATCGGCACGTTGAAGCGGTCGAGGATGTAGATGCAGCCAAGCGGCGTGCACGAGACCAGCGCGCGTTCGTTCGCGACCAGCCGGCCGGCGTTCTGCGGGTGCAGGCCGTCGACGTCCTTCGCGGGGTCGATCGCGAGCGCCACGCGCGCAGGGTCGATGGCGTCGGGCAGCGGAAGCTGCACCAGGATGCCGTGCACGCCGCGGTCCCGGTTCAGCTCGTCGACGACACGCAGCACCTCGGCTTCGGAGGTCGACGCGGGCAGGCGGATCTCGCGGGACTCGATCCCGCACGCGCGCGCGCCGCGGCCCTTGTTGCGAACGTAGATCTGGGAGGCCGGGTCTTCGCCGACGAGGACGACGGCGAGGCAGGGCGGACCGTTGCGCAGCTCGGAGACGCGCTTGCGGACGTCCGCGAGGATTTCCTCGGAAAGCTCCTTGCCGCTCGCGATGACCGTCAAGCGCCCGTGCTCGCGGCCGTTCCGCCCGAGGGCTTCGAGTCTGACTTCGCGGCGGGCTTCGTCTCGGTCTTGGCGTCGGACTTGGCGGGCGCCGCGCCCGACTCGGACTTCGATTCTCCCCCCGAGCCGCTCGCGCTCGGCTTCGCGCTGCCGTAGCCGTCCGAATACCAGCCGCCGCCCTTCAGGATGAACGAGCTCGAAGAGATCAGCCGCCGCACCTTCGCTCGGCACTGGCGACAGCGCTTCAGCGGCTCGTCGTGCATGGACTGCACCGCCTCGAACTGGTGACCCTTCGAGCACTCGTACTCATACGTCGGCATCTATTCGATTCTCCTAGGGAATCAGCGAGCGCGGCGGCAATCTAAGCCAGCCCTTCGGG
>CAZMKX010000781.1:0-2032 GCA_964566375.1 uncultured Myxococcales bacterium | reverse complement strand
GGTGCCGTCGCTGATCGGCGGCTCGGCGGACCTGGCGGGCTCGAACAACACCATGATCTCGGGCGAAGCCTCGATCGCGCGCGGCAAGTTCGTCGGCCGCAATCTGCACTTCGGCGTGCGCGAGCACGGCATGGGCGCGATCGCGAACGGCATGGCGCTGCACGGCGGTGTCCGGCCGTACGTCGGGACGTTCCTGGTCTTCAGTGACTACATGCGACCGTCGGTTCGTCTGGCGGCGCTGATGGGACAGCCGGTCGTGTACGTCTTCACGCACGACTCGATCTTCGTCGGCGAGGATGGCCCCACGCACCAGCCCGTCGAGCAGCTTGCCGCGCTGCGCGCGATTCCGAACCTGGACGTCTGGCGCCCTGCGGACGCGCGCGAGACGGTGGCCGCCTGGAACGCGGCGCTGCGCCGCGACCGCGGACCGACCGCGCTGGTGCTCTCGCGCCAGAACCTGCCGGTGCTCGACGGCGACGACGTCGAGGCGCACGCGGCGCGCGGCGGCTGGGTCGTGCTGCGCGAGTCGGGCGCAGGCGCGCCCGAGCTCGTGCTCGCGGCGACTGGCTCCGAGATCCAGCCGGCGCTCGAGGCGGGTCGGGCGCTCGCCGCGGAGGGACGGCGCGTGCGCGTCGTGTCGCTGCCGAGCCTCGAGGTGTTCGCGGCGCAGGACGCCTCGTATCGCGAGTCCGTGCTGCCCGAGGCGCCCCCGCGGCTGCTCGTCGAAGCAGGCGTCGAGCTCGGGCTCGGAATCCTGAAGCGCACGCGCGACCGCTTCGTGGGCATGAGCGGGTTCGGCGCCTCGGCGTCGTACCAGGCGCTGGCGACGGAGTTCGGCTTCACCGGCGAGAACGTCGCGCGCGTCGCGCGGGAGATGCTCTCCTGAGCCTTGCGCGCGGGTCCCTCGGATGGCGATCTCCGATCGGTCTCGCGGCGGCGCTCGCAGGGCTGCTCGTCTCGACGGGCTGCGCGAGCCTTTCGCCCTCGCTCGACGGCGTGCATCGCGATGACGCGGTCGTGACGCGCGACGCCCGACACGATCCGGTGACGCTGCTCGCGATCGGCGACATCGGCGAGCCGCACGGCCGCGACCCGAAGCTGCACGCCTCGATGGCGCGACGGCTCGAGGGCGCCGACGGCGCGCCGATCGTCGTGCTCGGTGACGTCTTCTACGGCCACGGGCTGCTCGGCTTCTGCGGCGACGAGGACGAGCGCATCTCGACGGCCGGCTGCGCGAAGCCGGGATCCGTCGACGCGCAGCTCGATGCGGTCCTGGGTCCCTACGCGCGCAAGCTCGCGGGTCATCCCGTCGTCGCGATTGCGGGAAACCACGATCACGCGGGAGATCCGCTCTCGACCGGAAATGCGTGCGCGCGGATCCCCGCGCTCGCGAACGGCTGGCGCTACGTCTCGCGCGGCTGCGAGCTCGACCTTGCGAAGCCGGTCGCCGTGCTCGACGCGGGGCCGATCGTTGTCGTGATGATCGACTCCGAGGCCATGCTCGCCGACGGTGAGTTCCGCGCGCGCACGAACGAGGCGCTCCACGCGGAACTGGCAACTCTCCGGCAAGAGCGGCCGGAAGCGTGGCTCGTGCTGGCCGCGCACCATCCGCTCGAAAGCTACGGACTGCACAACGGCGCCGGCGTGCTCGCGGGGCTCCACAAGGACGTGTACCCCGTGCTCGGCACGCTTCTGGCGCCGATCTTGCTCCCGATCGAGTGGGCGACGGGCGTCGGCGGCCAGCAGGTCTACGAGCTCCGCAATCGCGGATTGCGGCGCAGCGTCTACGACGCCCTCGAGACGGCGCCTGTCGACGTGATCCTCTCGGGTCACGATCACAGCCTGCAGCTCGTCGAGCTCGAGCACCCTGGCGCGCGTTGGCAGGTCATATCGGGCGCGGGTGCCAGACACACGCCCGTGCAGCGCCTCGGCCTGGACTGGCTCTGGACGAACCGGCTCGCGCGAGCGGTCGGGCTTCGCGACGCGCTGCCCGCCGTCGAGCACCGGCTTCTCTTCGCCGCCGGCGAAGGCG
>CAZMKX010000780.1:0-2040 GCA_964566375.1 uncultured Myxococcales bacterium | reverse complement strand
CGCGGACGCGCGCGTGACCACTCGCCTCGCGCGCTTCGCCGAGGACTTCGCGATCGTCGATCCGTTCGCGTCGAGCGCGCCCGAGGCGGCGCCCGTCGAGAGCGACGTGGAGCTGCTCGAGCGCGCGCTCGTGCTCGGCATCCGCGACTACATGCAGAAGCTCGGCATGAGGCAGTGCGTGATCGGCCTGTCGGGCGGGATCGACTCCGCCGTCACCGCGCATCTGGCCGCGCGCGCGCTCGGACCCGAAAACGTGCTCGGGATCCTGATGCCGGGGCCGTTCTCGTCCGAGCACAGCATCTCCGATGCCGAGGCGCTCGCGCGCGCGCTCGGCGTCGAGACGCGCACGGTGCGCATCGACACGCTCTACAAGGATTACCTGGAGCAGTTCGGAAACCTGTTCGGGAAACGCGAGAGCTACGGTCTGACGCAGGAGAACATCCAGGCGCGAATCCGCGGCGCGCTCTTGATGGCGGTCTCGAACTTCGAGAACCGCATCGTCCTCGCGACCGGCAACAAGAGCGAGCTCTCGGTGGGCTACACCACGCTGTACGGCGACCTGGTCGGCGGACTGGCGGTGATCGGCGACGTGCTGAAGCGCGACGTCTACGCGCTCGCGCGGCACTCGAACCGCGAGGCGCCGCGGATCCCGCTCGGCTCGATCGAGAAGCCGCCCTCCGCCGAGCTCGCGCCCGGCCAGAAGGACGAGGACGCGCTGCCGCCGTATCCGGTTCTGGACGAGGTCCTGCACCAGGCGATCGAGCTCGGCCTGCCGGGCGACGAGATCGAGGCGCCGCGCGGCGCGACGCGCGAGACGGTCGCGTGGATCCTGCGCCAGATCGACCGCAACGAGTACAAGCGCCGCCAGGCGCCCGTCGTGCTGCGCGTCTCGCAGAAGGCGTACGGCAGCGGGCGGCGCATTCCGATCGTCCACCGCAGCGGCTGGGGCGTCTAGGCCGGATGCGTCGCGCGCCCTGGCTTGCGCTCGTCCTGGGTTTCGCGGCCGCCTGCGCGAGCCTCTTCCCGCCGTCCGAGGACGCGCGCCTCGCGGCCTGGCAGGAGAAGGCCAGTGCGCTGCGCGGTCAGCCGTTCGAGGCCCCCGTGACGCTCGTCTGGATCTCGCGCGCCGAAGTCCCCGAGACCGTGCGCGGCGAGCTGTCCGGCGTGGTCACCGCCGAGGACGTGCGCCGCTACCGCGACGGCTACGCCGCGCTCGGCGTGTTCCCGGCGAACGTCGACTTCCTGGATGCCGTGCTCGCGCTCTCGAGCGACGAGCTCGCCGGCCTGTACAGCCCGCGCCGGAAGACCCTGTTCGTGCTCGACTCGCTGCGCGACGATCCGAACAGCCTCGCGCCCGGGCAGTCGCTGATCGTGGTTCACGAGCTCGTCCACGCCCTGCAGGACCAACACTTTCCGGAGTCGCTCGCGCTGATGGCGGGTCTCCGCCACCAGGACGACGTGGTCGCGGCGCTCTCCGCCACGATCGAGGGAGACGCGAACTTCACGATGCTCGGCGCCGATCCGTCGTCGAGCGGAAGCGACGGCCGCACGACGCAGAACGCCGCGCTCGTGAAGGAGGGCATGCTCGCCGAGCTCGAGAACACCGGCGGCGCGATGGCCCGGGCGCCGCGCCTGCTGCGCGAGTCGCTGATCTTCCCCTACGCCTGGGGCACGCCGCTCTCGGCGCGGCGCTTCGCCGAGCGCGGGAACGCCGGTCTCGACGACGCGCTGCGCGAGCCACCGCTCTCGACGCTGCGGGTCTTCGCGCCGGACGACCGCGACCCCGTCGAGTTCGTGCGTCTGCCCGCGGCGGAGCTCGAAGCCCGCCTGGCCGCGCGACGCTGCGCGCTCGGCGACGACAACGTCGCCGGCGCGCTCACGCTGCGCACGCTCTTCGCCGAGTACGGAACGCCGGAGCAGGGCGATTCGCTCCTGCGCGACTGGAGCGGCGACCGCTATCTGCAGATCGACTGCGGCGGCACCTGGGAGCTCGTCTGGCTCACACGCTGGGACTCGCCCGACGCGGCCGCGCGCTTCGCG
>CAZMKX010000779.1:0-2046 GCA_964566375.1 uncultured Myxococcales bacterium | reverse complement strand
TCGCGCGGGTCGCGCACCAGGATCGTGGTCGCGGAGACCAACAGGGCCGCACAGGCCAGGAGCTGTAGCGCGGTGAAGGCGAGCATCGGTCTCCGTCTCGCGCGCGCATCGGCAACGGCGTCGTACGCCTTGACCCGCCGGTAGCGACTCGTCGCGACACGCGCGCCGCGTGTAGACTCCCGTGATCGGGTCCGAGGGAGGCGCGCAATGGCCGATGTCCTGGTTCGCTACGAGCTCGTGGATCACGTCGCCGAGGTCACGATCGACCGTCCGGCCAGCCGCAACGCGCTGAACCCCGAGGCCTACCGCCAGCTCGAGGAGGCCTTCCGCAAGGCTCAAAGCGATCCCGAGGTTCGCTGCGTTCTGCTCACCGGCGCCGACCCGTCGTTCTGCAGCGGCGACGACGTGAAGGAGATCATGTCCGGACCCGCGCGCGACGCGACGGTGGCGACGCTACGCCAGGTGCGGCCGCGCCCGACGCCCGCCGCGATCGCCGTGCTCGAGTGCGACCGGCCCGTGGTCGCCGCCGTGAACGGCCCGGCCGTCGGCTGGGGCATGGACCTGACACTCTTCTGCGACATCCGCATCGCCTCGGAGCGCGCGCGCTTCGCGGAGCTCTTCATCAAGCGCGGGCTGATCTCCGACCTGGGCGGGCTCCTGCGCCTTCCCCAGATCGTCGGCCCGTCGAAGGCGGCCGAGCTGCTCTTCACCGGCGACGTGATCGACGCGAAAGAGGCCGAGCGGATCGGGCTCGTCTCGCAGGTCGTCCCGCACGATGCCCTGCTTCCCGCCGCGCGCGCGCTGTGCGCGAAGATCGCCGCGAACCCTCCGCTCGCCCTGCGCTCGATGAAGGAAGGCCTACGCCGCGCGCGGCTCTCCGACTCGCACGAGCTCGGCGGCTGGATCAGCCAGACGCTCGGCGTGCTGTTCCAGACCGAGGACCACCGCGAGGGCGTGAAATCGTTCCTGGAGAAGCGCCCGCCCGTCTTTCGCGGGCGTTAGGCCTCCGGGCCGCTCGCCGCCGCGCGCACCGAGCGCCGCATCGCCTCGACGCTGCGCACGTAGGCGATGAACACGAGCACCGCGCCGATCGCGATCACAAAGCCGACCAGCGTCCCCGAGAACGTGTTGTAGGTGCCGTGGATCAGCGCGGCGATGCCGATTCCGGCGATGATCAGCGCGCGCCGCATCACCGGCGTCTCGACGCCGAGCGCGATGAACTGCGCCGAGATGCCCGTGAACACCGCGTGCAGGAGCGGCAGCGTGATCAGCCGCGTGAGCTGCACGACGACGTACGCGCCGAGCGGCATGTCGCCGCGCGCCACCCCTTGCGCGTAGAAGACCGAGTACGCCACCGCCTCGCTGACCCCGAACGCGAAGCCGGAAATGCAGCCCATGAACGTGATCTCGCGGATCGTGCCCGGCTCGCGGTTGCGCACGAAGATCCAGAGCACCGGGATCGCCTTCACGAGCTCCTCGAGCATGCCCACGCCGAACACGTAGCCTACGAAGCGCACGAAGAGCTCCGGCGCGCGCGTCGCGCCGATCACCGACGACAGGAACGGCAGCCGGTACAGCACCCCGACGATGAACACGCCCGTGATCGACGTGAAGAGCGACACGCGCACCACGTCGAGCAGGCCGATCTTCTCCGGCCGCACGAACAGCCAGATCACCAGCCCCCAGATCATCGCGAAGTACACGCCGTACAGGTACGCCACGTCGCCGAAGTCCGAGCCCGTGAGCTGCGTCCAGGCGACGAGGAAGAGCGGGAAGATCGTGAAGAACAGGAACCACTGCACGCTCGCGATCGTCCACGGCCGGTCGCTCCGCCACACGGAGAGCGGGACGAGCGTGGAGAGGCCCAGACGCGAGAGCTGGCGGAGCACGCCGACGCGTTCGGGACGCCCTGCTGTGGCCGGTTCGCTCACGCGCCGCGAGGGTAGCAGCTCCGCGGTGGTAGGACCGCGCGATCTCGTTCAGAATCGGCCCCATGAAAGCCATCGTCTATCACGGCAAGGAAGACTTCCGGTACGAGAACACGGC
>CAZMKX010000778.1:0-2048 GCA_964566375.1 uncultured Myxococcales bacterium | reverse complement strand
ACGTCTCGGTCAAGGAGGCCGTGTTCCCGTTCGTGAAGTTCCCTGGCGTCGACACGCTGCTCGGACCCGAGATGAAGAGCACGGGCGAGGTGATGGGAATCGACCGCGAGTTCGGTCGCGCCTATGCGAAGGCGCAGCGCGGCGCGGGCATGGACCTGCCCACGCGCGGCACCGTGCTCGTCTCGCTTCGCGACGAGGACAAGCTCTCCGGCCTGGCCGCGCTTCGCGTGCTTCAGGAGGAGGGCTTCAAGATCGTCGCCACGGGCGGTACGGCGAGCTTCATGCGCGAGCGGGGTCTGGACGTGGAGCCGATCCACAAGGTGCGCGAAGGGGCGCCCCACACCGAGAGCCTGATCCGGTCCGGCGAGGTGAGCCTGGTGATCGCCACGACACGGATCGGTGACGCCGGTGCGGTGCGCGACTCCGCGTCGATGCGGCGCGCGGCCCTCGAAGCCGGCATCCCGTACTTCACCACGGTGGCCGGCGCGCGCGCCGCGGCTGCCGCGATCCGGGCGCTGCGAGCGGGGGAGGTGCAGCCCATCGCGCTCCAGGATCTGCACACCGTGTAGCGATGTCGGCCTTTCGCGCCGCCGCCGCCGCGATCCGCGGACCGCTCGAGTTCGCGCTGCGCGGCGAGGACGCGGCCGCGCGCGTGGTCGGTCTCCACGCGACGCTTCTGCAGGCGCTCGAGGCCGCTTCCGGGCTCTGGATCCCGCCGGAGTCCCGCAAGCGGCTGCGCGAGGCCTCCGCGCGGCTCGCGCAGGGCACAGATCCCGAGGCGCTCGCGTGGGTCGCCAAACGCCTCGCGCCGCTGCTCGCGCCGGAGTTCCCCGAGCGCATGCTGGCGCAGCCGGCATCGCGCGTGCCGGGCGTCGGTCCGAAGACCGCCGAGGCGCTCGCGCGCAAGGAGATCATCAGCGTCGAGGACCTGCTCTTCTTCCTGCCGCGCTCCTACGAGGACCGCCGCGAGATCATCCCGATCGCGAACCTCGAGGTGGGCAAGCCCGCCTGCTTCGCCGGCACTGTGACACGATCCGGTGTCGTTCCGCTCCGGGACGGTCGGCGCTTCTTCGAGGCGATCGTCTCCGACGGCACGGGCGCGGTGCAGCTGAAGTGGTTCCGTGGGCTCGCGCACTTCGAGAACCGGCTCGCGCCGGGCTCGCGTGTGCTGGTCGCGGGCGACGTGAGGCGCTTCCGCTACGCGAAAGAGCTGCATCACCCCGACGTAGAGACGCTCTCCGCGGAGACCGCGTCGGGCGAGCTCCCGCGCATCGTTCCGAGCTACAGCGCGGTCGAAGGGCTCGCGCCGCGCAGCCTGCGGCGGGTCGTCGAGTCCGCGGTGCGCTCCGCGGCCGATCTCGTCGACGGCTGGCTGCCGGACGCAACGGTCGCCGAGCTCGGGCTCTCGCAGATCGGGGCGGCGCTGCGCGAGGTGCACCTGCCCGGGACGCAGCTCGATCCCGTTGCCCTGCGCGAGCGCAGCACGCCGTACCACCTGCGGCTCGTGGCCGAGGAGCTGTACCTCCTGCAGATCGGGCTGGAGCTGCGCAAGCGCGCACTCGCGAAGCGGCGCACGCGACCGCTGGCGCTCGACGACGAGGCGGAGGCGCGCGCGCGCGCGGCGTTGCCGTTCGCCCTGACCGCGGATCAGCTCCGCGCCTGGCGGGAGATCCGCGCGGATCTGGCGCGGCCCACGCCGATGAACCGGATGCTGATCGGCGACGTGGGCACCGGCAAGACCGTGCTCGCCGTGCTCGCCGCGGCGGCGGCCCACGCCGCGCAGCGGACCACGGCCGTGCTGGCGCCGACGGAGATCCTGGCGGAGCAGCACCTGCACACGTTCGCGAGGCTCGGCGGGGCGCTCGGCATGCGGACCGCGCTGCTCACCGGCGCCACTCCCGCGGGCGAGCGCCGCCGACTGGAGCGCTGGCTCGCGGACGGTGCACTGGCGATCGTCGTCGGAACGCACGCGCTGATCTCGGAAACCGGGCAGCTGCCGCGGCTCGGGCTCGACGGGATCGACGAGCAGCACCGCTACGGTGTCGGGC
>CAZMKX010000777.1:0-2050 GCA_964566375.1 uncultured Myxococcales bacterium | reverse complement strand
CGGGAACTGAGCCGGCCGTGACGCTCGCGGAGCTCGCGGCCGCGCTCGCGCTTCCGTTCGAGGGCGACGGGTCCGTCGCGCTGGCCGGACTCGCGAGCCTCGAGGACGCGGGCCCGGGCGAGCTCGCGTTTGCGACGGGCCCCAAGTACAAGGCCGCGTTCGCGGCGTCGCGTGCGGGCGCGTTCGTGCTTCCGGCGACGTTCGACGCGCTCGGTCGGGCCTGCCTGCGCTCGCCGGCGCCGTACGCCGACTTCGCGCGCGCGATCGCGATCTTCCATCCGCGGCCGCTGCCGGCGCCTGGCGTGCACCCGAGCGCGGTCGTCGCCGCGGACGCCGTGCTCGGGCCGGACGTCTCGATCGGCGCGTGCTCGGTGGTCGGCGCGGGCGTGCGGATCGGCGCGCGCACCTGCATACACCCGAACGTGACGCTCTACCCGGGCGTCGAGATCGGCGAGGACTGCGAGATCCACTCTGGCGCGCAGCTCCGCGAGGGCACGCGCCTGGGAAAGCGCGTCGTACTGCAGAACGGCGTCGTGCTCGGGTCGCCGGGCTTCGGCTTCACGAACCGTGCCGACGGCACCCGCATGCGCATTCCGCACGTATGCCCCGTCGAGATCGGCGACGACTGCCAGATCGGCGCGAACACAACGATCGACGCGTCGCATCCCGGGCACGGCCGCCGCGGCCATCCCGACGTGCGTACACGAATTGGTGTCGACGTGATCATGGACAACGGCGTGCAGATCGCGCACGGCTGCGAGATCGGCGATCACGCGACGCTCTGCGCGCACGTCGCGCTGGCCGGCAGCACGAAGGTCGGCCGCTACGTGTTCATGGGCGGGATGGCGGCGAGCGCGGGGCACCTGACGATCGGCGACCTGGCGATGGTCGGCGCGATGGCCGCGCCGTCGAGCGACATCGCCCCCGGCGCGCAAGTGCTCGGCGTGCCCGCGGTCGACCGGCGGCTCTGGGGGAAGGTCGTCGCGGCGAAGAAGCGCCTGCCCGAGCTGATCCATCGCGTGCGCCGGATCGAGCGGAAGCTCGGCCTCGACGGCGAGGAGTGAGCTCCGTGGAGCTTGCCCGCGTCGCGCTCGCCGAGCTCCGACTCCGCTTCGGACCCGGCGGAGAGTCTGCCACGCCCGACGTGCTGCGCGCGCTTCGCGCGGATCCGCGCGAGGGTGCGCGGCAGCTCGCGGAGTCGCTCGTCGGCCGCGCGCGCCGCGAAGCCGACGAGCGGGGCCGCCTGTCGGAGCTCTTCGCGATCGAGCGCCGGCTCGCGCGTGCGGGCCACGCGCGAGTGGCGGGCGTCGACGAGGTCGGAATGGGGCCGCTGGCCGGCCCCGTGGTCGCGGCCGCCGTGATCCTGCCCGCGGACGCGTGGCTGCCCGGGCTCGACGACTCGAAGCGCTTGTCGCGCGTCGCGCGCGAGCGCCTGGCCCGCGAAATCGAGAACGTCGCGATCGACCGGGCGCTGGGGATCGTGGAGCCCGACGAGATCGACCGCGTCAACGTTTACCAGGCGGGTCTGCTCGCGATGCGCCGCGCCGTCGAAGGTCTGGCATGCCCGCCGGACGCACTGGTCGTGGACGCGCGGCGCGTGCCGGGAGTCCGCTGCCGCCAGGAGGCGCTCGTCGGCGGCGATTCGCGTGTCGCGGCGATCGCGGCCGCCTCGATCGTCGCGAAGGTCTTTCGCGACGCGCGCATGGCCGAGCTCGACCGACACCATCCGGGGTATGGCTTCGCGCGCCACGCGGGCTACGGCACGCCCGAGCACCTCGAGGCGCTCGGCCGGCTCGGCCCGAGCCCGATCCATCGCTGGTCGTTCGAGCCCGTGCGCGCGAGCGCGTCGCGCTTCGGAGCGTCATGCCCCACGTCGTGATCGAGGGCGTCACGGACCTCGGCGAGTTCGCGAAGACCTGGACGCCGCTCGTCGTCCGCCGCGGCGGAGACGTCCTGCGCGCCGACCAGATCTTCCTGTCGAGCGACTCGCGCGCGTGCCTGATCGACGCGCTCTGCGTCGAGGCGCGGCGCAAGCAGCCGTTCTACGTCC
>CAZMKX010000776.1:0-2061 GCA_964566375.1 uncultured Myxococcales bacterium | reverse complement strand
CACCGGTTGTACGCGTCGAAGCAGGCCTTCTTGTAGTCGAAGTCGGGGTGGTTGCAGAGCATCATGCCGACGGACGGATAGATCACCTCCGCCGCAACACCGTCGCGATCCTGGTCGGCCATCCGCGCCTCGGGATCCCAGCCGCCGCGATGCAGCTCTTCGAACGAAGTCCCGGTCTGGCGCAACTCCTCGGCGGGCCTTCCCGCGGCCGCGATCAGGCCCATCGCGATCGGCCGCTTCATCCCCTCGATGAAGAAGAACGCGCCCTTGCCGTCGATCTCGCGCAGCCGCGGCGCGCGGTCGCGCCACTTCGGATCGATGTGGTCGACGTAGGTGTTCGGTGGCTCGGTGATGTGAGAGTCGGCGGAGATGATCGGATAGTCCATCGGGGTGCCTCCCACGCCCTCGGCGCGTCCTCGGCCGTGCTTTTCCATCGCCTCGCCAGCGTACTATAATCCATCCGAATTTTCTCATTGTATACGAGGAGCCGGGGTCCTTGGCGCTCGCTCTCGATACGAACGACACCATCGACTACCTCTTCGCCGGAGCGCGTGCGGGCGGCTTCGACGTGGCCCCTCTCGCTGGGCGCTACGACCTCGACCAGGCCCTCGCGCTGCAGCTCGGCGTGCTCGAGCGCTGGCGGGAGGCGGGCGAAGAACGCGGTGGTTGGAAGGTCGGCTTCACCTCGGGGCGCGCGCGCGACCTGTTGGGCGCGGGCGTCCGCCCGTTCGGCTACGTCCTGCGCAGTCGGATCTTCGCGAGCGCCGCGCGCGTGCGACTCGCGCGCATCGCCCGCCCTTCGCTCGAGCCGGAGCTCTGCCTCGTCGCGCGCGAGCGCCTCGCGGGTTCCGACCTGACGGCAGCACAGGCGCGCGCAGCGGTCGCCTGTGTCGCCGCGGGGTTCGAGATCAACGAGGCCCGCCTCCGAGGCGCGATGGATCCGGCTGCGCTCCTGGCGGATGATCTCACACAATGGGGCATCGTGGTCGGAGACCGGGCCAGTCCGGATGCCCTGAGCCCGGAGCTGCGTGTCCGACTCTCCTGCGACGGCGTGGCGAAGGCGGAGGCTGGCCCCGACTACGAGATCGACGACCCGTTCCTCTCCCTCGCACGCCTCGCTGCGACCCTGCACCGCTTCGGTCTCGCGATCGAGCCGGGGGATCACGTCATCACCGGCGCCTGGGCGCGCTGTGCGATCGAGGCGCCGGGGCGTTGGACCGCCGAGTTCACCGGGATCGGCTCGGTCTCGGTGGAGTTCACGTGAGCGCTGTGCGAATCAGACGCTGGAGGGCCAGATGACGACACGACTCGACCTGTCCGACCCGACGGTCATCGCGAACCCGTATCCGCACTACCGCGAGCTGCGGCGCGCCGCGGCTGCGGCTCAGGTCGACCCCGAGGGCATGTGGGCGGTGACTCGCTTCGAGGAGGTGGTCGAGGTGCTGAAGCGAGTCGACGACTTCTCGTCGGCGCCCGGAGACGATGCGCGCGAGAAGCTGTTCCAGAACGCTTTCGGCGGGCCGAACATCATCGGATCGGACAACCCGACGCACGACCGCTTGCGCGCGATCATGCAGGGGCGCTTCACGCCCAAGCTGCTCGCCCGTCTGCAGGGCCGCGTCGAGCAGCTGAGCCGCGATCTCCTGGCCGCGGCGATCCGCAGTTCTCGCTTCGACCTGGTTCCCGCGTACACGGTGCCGCTTCCGGTGATCGTGATCGCCGAGCTCCTGGGAGTGGAGCCCGACCGCGTCGACGACTTCAAGCGCTGGTCGAACGCGTTGGTGGCGATCGTCAACGCGGCCCGGGGCGAGGCGCGAGCGGCGGCACTGGCGGAGGTCATGGAGCTCGCGCAGTACCTCTCGAGCATGGCGGAGCGAAGACGGCGAGAGCCCGCCGACGACCTGATCGGCGCGCTGGTGGCTGCGGAGAAGGAGCCGGGTCGGATCTCTTCCGGAGAGGTGCTTTCGTACTGCATCCTGCTGCTCGCGGCCGGCAACGAGACGACGACCAACCTGATCGGCGGCATGGTCGCTGCGCTCTCGGAGAACCCCGATCAGCTCG
>CAZMKX010000775.1:0-2062 GCA_964566375.1 uncultured Myxococcales bacterium | reverse complement strand
CCGAGCCCGCCGATCTGGATCGCGAGCGAGCCGAAGTTCGCGAAGCCGCACAGCGCGTAGCTCGCGATCACGACGGAGCGCGCGTCGAGCCCGGACTTCGCGTCGGCCAGCATCTGGTACGCGATGAACTCGTTCAGCACGGTCTTCACGCCGAGCATCTCGCCGACCGCGCGCGCGTCGTGCCACGGAACGCCGAGCACGAACGCGAGCGGCGCGAGCGCGAGCCCGAGCAGGCCCTCGAAGGAGAGCTCCGTGAGGCCGACTTGCGCGCCCGCCCAGCCGAGCGCGGCGTCCGCCATGTGCACGATCGCGACGAACGCGACGAGCATGCCGCCGATGTTCAGCGCCAGCCGCACGCCGTCCGCGGCGCCGCTCGCCGCCGCGTCGATCGCGTTCACCGTCGTGCGCGGCAGCTCGACGTGCGCCAGCGCCTGTGTCTCGGGCACGCCCTCCTCAGGCACCATGATCTTCGCGATCGCGATCGCGGCGGGCGCGGCCATGAAGCTCGCCGCCACCAGGTGGCCCGCGAACTCCGGGCCCAGCATGCCCATGTACGCGACCAGCACCGAGCCCGCGACGGTCGCGAGCCCGGCGGTCATCACCAGGAAGAGCTCGCTGCGCGTGAGCCGCGGCACGTACGGCCGGATCATCAGCGGCGCTTCCGTCATGCCCAGGAAGATCTCGGCGATCGCCGCGAGCGACTCCGCGCCGCTCGTGCGCAGCGTCGACTTCAGGCCGCGCGCGAGGAGCTCGACGATGCGCTGCAGGATCCCGAAGTGCTGCAGCACCGCGAACACGCTGCTCATGAACACGATGATCGGCAGCACGCGCAGCGCGAAGACGTAGGGCAGGCGCAACGGATTTCCGTCGGGCCCGAGGACGGTCTCGGGCCACGCGCCGAAGACGAACGCGATGCCCGCGTCGGCGGAGCGGATGAACGCCTCGGCGCCGTCGTTCACGAGCCCGAAGAAGCGCGCACCCCACGGGGTGCGCAGGACCAGCAGCGCGATCGCGAGCTGGAGCACGAGCGCGAGGCCGATCGGGCCCCACTTCACGCGCGCGCGATTCGTCGACGCCGACCAGGCGATCGCGAGCAGCACGACGACCCCGAGTGCGCCGACGAGGCGTTCCAATTCGCTAGTCGCTCCCGGGGGGTGATGCCAGGAACCGGCTCGAAAGGTAACGCGTCGCCGCAGCCGGGTCGCTCGCGTCCGCGACCGCCGAGATCACGGCGACCGCGGCGGCGCCCGATGCGCGCACGCTGGCGGCATTCGTCGCGTCGATACCGCCGATCGCGACGAGCGGGTGCGAAACCAGCGACGCCACCTCGCGCAGCGAGGCGAGCCCGCGCGGCGTGTACTCGGACGACTTGGACGCCGTACCGAAGACCGGGCCGAACGCGACGTAGTCGATCGGTCGGTCACGGCTCGCGCGCGCCTGCTCGAGCGTGTGCGTCGAGAGCCCGACGAGGAGCCGCGCACGCGCCTCGGCGGGCAGGACCTCGGGCGCCAGGTCGGCCTGGCCCAGGTGCACGCCGTCCGCGCCTGCGAGCAGCGCCAGGTCGAAGCGGTCGTTCACGAAGAGCAGGGCGCCGGCCGCGTGCGCCTGCGCGGTCGCCTCGCGTGCAAACACGAGCGCTGCGCCGTCCGGGGTGTGCTTCAGCCGCAGCTGCACGGCGGTCGCACCGCCCGCGAGCGCGCCCGCGAGCTGCGCGTGCACGCCGTTGCGCCAGCGCGGGTCGTCGTCGACGAGCACGTACGCGCCGCGCAGGCGCTCGAGCCCCGGCCGCGTCACGAGTCGGTGTCGCCCCCGTCGGCGGCCGCGATGCCGAGCTCGGCGATCTTCTTGCGCAGCGTGTTGCGGTTGATGCCCAGCAGCTTCGCAGCCTGGATCTGGTTCCCGCGCGAGCGCGACAGCGCCTCGCGGATCACCGCGCGTTCGAGCCGCGAGACGAAGCTCCAGTAAGGGCCGCTCGCGCCGTCCTCGTCGGTCTCCTCGACGCCGGACTCGAAGCGCTCCGCGATCTCGCGCCGCGCGAGCTCGGCCCAGTCCGACGACGAGC
>CAZMKX010000774.1:0-2073 GCA_964566375.1 uncultured Myxococcales bacterium | reverse complement strand
TCGCGGAAGTCCCAGCGCTCGAGCGCGTCGTGCAGGGCGCTCCCGAGCGCGCGCGCGTGCGCCCGGTCGGGCGCCTCGGGGGAGCGGGCGACGGGCTCGAGGTCGCTCGAGAGCGCGCGGAGCTCTTCGTCCTCGCGCAGGCCCGAGGGGCTCCGGAAGGGCGGCCTCGCGCTCGCACGCGCTGCCTCGGTGACGCGCGCTGCGCGCGCGATCGGATCCTGCTCGGGTGGCGCCGCCGCGACGGGTGGCGCGAGCCGCGTCGCCGGGGCCTCGTGCACGGCGCGCGCGTGGACGTCGGCGGCGTCGGGAAGCCGACCGGCGCTCGCGCTACCCTCGGCGGTGTACCCCCAGGGCGCGAGGTAGTGCAGGAACGCGTCGGCGGGCGGCTTCTGTCTGCGCGGCGCATGCACGAAGATCAGCCGCTCGGCGGCGCGCGTACACGCGACGTAGAAGAGCCGGCCTGCTTCGGCCTTGCCGTGCAGGAGCTCGAGGCGCTCGCGCTCGAGCCAGCTCGAGGAGATTCCCGCGCGCGTCGAGATCGCGAGCGACGGCTCCGACCCGGAGCGGAGCAGCTTCACCTGCACGCTCTCCTCGCCTCCGCCGCGCTTCCCGCGCGCGACGTCGGGCAGGATCACGACCGGGTACTCGAGCCCCTTCGCGCCGTGGATGCTCGACAGGCGCACGCAGTCGGGCCCCTCGTCGCCCTCGTCGGGAACGGTGTGACGCTCCTCGGTGTCGAGCTCGTGCACGAGCTCGGCCAGCCCGCGCGCAGGTGCGGCGCGCGAAGCCTCGATCAGGCGCTCGAGCAGGAGCCACAGATCCGCGAGCCGGCGCTCGCCGTCGCGCGCGCTCGCGTGGATCGCGAGCAGCGGCGTGCGTTCGACGAGCGTGGTCAGCAGGGCGACGGGCGAGGATTCGCGCGCGCGCTCGCGAAGCGCGCGGAGCAGCGCGAACCCGCGCGCGAGATCCGGAAGCTCACCGGCGGGCGGCTCGACGTCGGGGTAGGACCAGCACGCGTCGCGCTCACGACTCGGAAAGCGGCCCGCCCAGCGCGCGAGCTCGGCGTCGGGCACGGCGCCGAGCGGAGAGCGCAGCACACCGATCACGGCGGGCGCGTCGGCGGGATTCGCAAGTGCGCGAAGGAGCGCCAGGATCTGCTGGCCCGCGGGCTGGCTCTCGAGCTCCTCGCTGCGCCCGATCAGGCACGGAACGCTGCGGTCCTGGAGCGCGCGCGCGTACACGTGCACGTCCCGGAGCGCCCGGAAGAGGATCGCGATCTGCTGCGGACGAAGCCGTCCCGAGCCGATCTCGCCTGCGACCCAGGCGGCGATCGCCTCGGCCTCGGCTACGCGCGCGTCGCCGGCCCGCAGAGCGTCCGCGCTCTGGCCCACGGTCCAGATCTCGACGCGCCGCTCTCCCGCGGCGGGCTGCCCCGAGACGAGTGACTGGTGACCCGAATACGCCGACTCACTCGCGGAATCGGGTGGCTCGAGCAGCGGCTTCAGGATCCGGTCGATCGGCTCGAGCACCTCCGGACGCGCGCGGAAGTTCGTGACCAGGTCGAGCTCGTCGCCGCCGTTCCGCTCCACGACGTGCGCGGTCGCGCTCTTGAACGCGGCGATGTCGGCGCTGCGGAAGCGGTAGATCGCCTGCTTCGGATCGCCGACGATGAAGAGTCGGCCGGACCCGAGGCGCGTCTCGAATGCGTCGCGGGCCGGCGGGTCACTCGCGGGGTCCTCGGCCAGGAAGAAGACGATCTCGTACTGGAGCGGATCGGTGTCCTGGAACTCGTCGAGGAAGAGCGCCGGATGGCGCGCGGCGAGCGCGCGGCGGATTTCGGGCTGGTCGCGAAGGAGGTCGCGCGTCAGGGCGAGCAACGCGTCGAAGGGGAGGAGGCCGCGCGTGCGCGCGCGCGCGCGGGCACCGCGCGCGAACGGCGCGACGAGCGCGAGTGCGCCGGCGAGCAGCGCGTCGTCGACGAGGCGCAGGCGGGAGAGCGCCTTGTGCACCGACTTCGCGAGCTCGGCCGCGTCCTCGTAGCCCTTCCGCGTCGGCGGGCCGGAGCCGAGCAGC
>CAZMKX010000773.1:0-2075 GCA_964566375.1 uncultured Myxococcales bacterium | reverse complement strand
CGCGAGATCGGCGCGCTCGCGCGCGAGGTCGGCTTCACGCACGTCGCGCTCTCGCACGAGGTCGCCGCCGAGATCGGCCTGCTCGCGCGCGGCGACACGGCCTGCGTCGACGCGTACCTGACGCCGCTCCTTCGGGACTACGTCGCGACGCTGCGCGCGGAGCTGCCGGGAAGCCGCCTCGCGATCATGCAGTCGAGTGGCGGCCTCACCGACGCCGCGCACTTCCGCGGCCCGCACGCGATCCTCTCGGGCCCCGCGGGCGGTGTCGTCGCGTACGCACACGTGGCGCGCGCGATGAACGAGTCGCGCGCGATCGGCTTCGACATGGGCGGGACGTCGACGGACGTGTCGCGGGTCGAGATCGGCGCCGACGGCGATGTCGAGTTCGAGCGCGTCTACGAGACCGAGACCGCCGGTGTGCGCGTGTTCGCGCCGATGATGGCGATCCACACGGTCGCCGCAGGCGGCGGATCCCTCTGCCGCTACGACGGCTACCGCCAGAGCGTCGGGCCCGAGAGCGCGGGCGCCGAGCCCGGGCCGCTCTGCTACGGCCACGCCGACGCGCGCGAGCTGACGCTGACCGACGTGAACCTCGCGCTCGGGCGGCTCGTCGACGATCGCTTCCCCATCCCGCTCGAGCGCAGCCGCGGCGAGCGCGCGCTCGATGCGCTCGCGGCGCGGCTTCGCGCGCAGGGCGTGCGGCGGACGCGCGAGGAGATCGCTTCCGGCTTCGTCGAGATCGCGAACGCGAACATGGCCGAGGCGATTCGCAAGGTCTCGGTCGCCCGCGGCTACGACGTGCGCGACTACGCGCTGGTGGTCTTCGGCGGCGCGGGCGGGCAACACGCCTGTGCGTTGGCGCGCCGGCTCGGCATCCGGCGCGTGCTGCTGCACCCGTTCGCGGGCGTACTCTCCGCGTACGGAATGGGCCTCGCGAACGTGTCGTGGCACGGCGAGGCGGACGCAGGCCGGCGGGTCTTCGCCCCGGCGCTCGCGGCGGAGCTCGAGCCGGCCTTCGCCTCGCTCGAGGCGCGCGGGCGCGAGGCGCTGCGGGAGCAGGGCTTTCCGCCCGAGCGCATCGCCTGCGTGCGCCGGCTCGACCTGCGCTACCGCGGTACCGAGTCGCCGATCACGCTCGTGCTCGGCGATCCCGCCGATCTGCGCGCGCGCTTCGATGCGGCGCACGCGCGGAGCTTCGGCTACGCGCGTGAGGCGCACCCGGTCGAGGCGGTCGTCGCGCGCGTCGAGGTTCTCGGCCGACACCCCGAAGCGTCGGACGCGCTTGCCGCGTCGGCATCCGCGGGCGCCGCCACGCCGCTTCGGCGTGCGCGCGTGTTCTGCGATGGCGCCTTCGTCGACGGCGTGCCCGTCTACGCCCGCGAGGACCTGCCCGCCAGTACTCGGCTCGACGGGCCCGCGGTGGTGCTCGAGGCGACGAGCACGCTGGTCGTCGATCCCGGCTTCAGGCTCGAGATCGACGCGCACGGCCGGATCGCGCTCACCGACGTCGCCGGCGAGAGCGCGCGCACGCGCGAGAGCGCAGCCGTCGACCCCGTCCGGCTCGAGATCATGAACAACCTGTTCATGTCGATCGCGGAGCAGATGGGGATCGTGCTGCGGCGCACGGCGCTGTCGACGAACATCCGCGAGCGGCTCGACTTCTCGTGCGCGGTGTTCGACCGCGACGCGGGCCTGGTGGCGAACGCGCCGCACATCCCCGTGCACCTGGGCGCGATGGGCGAGTCGGTCCGCGCGGTACAAGCGGCGCACCCCGATCCGCGCCCGGGCGACGTGTTCGTGACCAACGATCCGGCGTCGGGCGGCTCGCACCTGCCCGACATCACCGTCGTCACGCCCGTGCACGACGCCTCGGGCGAGCTGCGCTTCTTCACCGCCAGCCGGGGACACCACTCCGACGTGGGCGGGATCACGCCGGGCTCGATGCCCGCGTTCTCGCACACGCTCGAGGAGGAGGGCGTCGTGCTGCGGGCGCTGCGCATCGTGCGCGAGGGCGTGCTCGACGAGGCGGGCGTGCGCGCGGCGCTCGCCGGCGCGCGATTCCCGGCGCGGAGCCC
>CAZMKX010000772.1:0-2078 GCA_964566375.1 uncultured Myxococcales bacterium | reverse complement strand
TGTCGGCGATCGAGCCGTCGATCACCTGACCGCCCACGTGAAGCCCCACGGGAATGCGGACGACGTAGCGCGTCGCGATCCGCCGCGACGGCGCGGGGTGCAGGAACTCCGCCTCCTCGTCCATCTCCGCTGATTCGGCGGATCCCGCACGCCGTTTGAGCGTCGGGAATCCAACGCCTCCGCTTCCACCGAGCGTCAAGGATCCGTCGCCCGGCCCGCCCGAAAGCCCGGTCCGCGCGCGCGCACCGATCCCGCAACGGGCTCTCGAAAGATCTTGATTCTTCAGTCCTATCGGGCACTTGGACCCGATCCGAGGCTCTCGTCGGGCACTCAAGCAGCCCTTCGGACGAACCGATGGAGCGCCGGGCATCCCCTTTGCACAAGCGGGCACTCACATGAGCGCAGCAACGCAGATCGTGGTGGGGGAGAGAGAGCGGATGGAGACTCTGATCCGGCAGGCGTGGCAACGGCATGGGCGCATCCCGCCGGAGCTCAAAGAGCGAATCGTCATCGAGCACACCTCGCTGATCAGCTACATCGTCAGCCGGATCGCGGTGCGGCTCCCGTCGCACGTCGACCTCGAGGATCTGCACAACACCGGCGTGATCGGCCTGATGGACGCGGTCGACAAATACGACCCGACCAAGGACTGCAAGTTCAAGACGTACGCGGAGTTCAGAATCCGCGGCGCGATCCTCGACCAGCTCCGCTCGCTCGACTGGGTGCCGCGCTCGGTGCGCCAGAAGAGCCGCCAGCTCGAGCAGGCCACGAACGCCGTCGAGCAGCGTCTCGGCCGCCCCGCCACCGACGACGAGGTCGCGGGCACGCTCGGCCTTCCGATCGACGACTTCCACACGCTCGTGAACCAGACGCGTGGCGTGTCGATGGTGAATCTGGACGACCTGCGCGGACAGAGCGACAACGACCAGCCGCTGCCGAGCGGAAACCTCGAGGACGTGAACGCCGAGGATCCTTTCGCGCAGCTCAAGCAGCGCGAGCTGACCCAGGCGCTCGCCAACGGCATTGCCGGCCTTCCCGAGAAGGAGCGCCTGGTGATATCGCTCTACTACTACGAGGACCTGAACCTGAAGGAGATCGGTCAGATCCTCGGCATCACCGAGTCGCGCGTCTGTCAGATCCACTCGAAGGCCGTCAGCCGGCTGCGCAGCCGGATGCGCGCCGCCATGATGAACTGAGCGGGACCGGGCGCGCCGTCGACCGCGCGCCAGCCGCTCTCACGAGGTAAGCTTCCCCCGTGCTCGTGAAGCTTGCCATCGATTTCGAGAACCCCGCGCGGCTCTGGTGGGCGAGCGGCGGGCGCGAGCTCTGGGAGAGCGTTCTCGAGTCGTTCGACAACTCGAGCGTCGTGCTCGAAGAGTCGATCGCGCGCTCCTGGCTGGCCGAGGCCGAACGCATCCCCGGCTGGAAGGATGGCCCCGAGTACGCCCCCTCGCCGATCCTGCTGAAGCCCATCGACGAGGACGAGGACGTCTAGACCCCTCCATTGGACTTCGCGCCCGCCTCGCGGTGAGAATCGCAGCGAGGAGCAGCGATGGATCTCGAGTACGGGCCGGAGTACGAGGCGTTCCGCGCGCAGGTTCGCGCGTTCCTGACGGAGCACGGCGCGCGAGCGCCGCGGGCCGGTGTCGGCGGCGGAGGAGGCTCCCGCGAGCGCACGCTCGAATGGCAGCGGCTCCTGATCGAGAACGGCTACGCCGCGCGCACGATCCCGAAGGCGTACGGCGGCTTCGGCGCGGAGCCCGATCTGATCCGCGCGATCGTGATCGACGAGGAGTTCGCGCGCGCGGGCGTCTCGCGCGGGATCGGCGGACAGGGCGCGTCGATGCTGGTGCCGACGCTGCTCGAGCACGGCAGCGAGGCGCAGAAGCGCGCCTACATCGGCCCCACGATCCGCGGCGAGATGCTCTGGTGCCAGGGCTACAGCGAGCCGGGCTCGGGCAGCGATCTCGCGTCGCTTCAGACGCGCGCGACCGAGGACGGCGACGACTTCGTGATCAACGGCCAGAAGATCTGGACGTCGACCGCGCGCGAGGCGCAGATGATGTTCGCGCTCGTCC
>CAZMKX010000771.1:0-2089 GCA_964566375.1 uncultured Myxococcales bacterium | reverse complement strand
TCGTTCATGCGCGCGAGCGTAGCGTCGCCTGATACGATGCGCGCATGGCATTCGTTTCGTTTCCGAAGGGCTTCGAATGGGGCGCTGCCACCGCGGCGTACCAGATCGAGGGCGCGTGGCGCGAGGACGGCAAGGGCCTGTCGATCTGGGACGTCTTCTGCCAGCAGCCCGGCCGCGTGATGGGCGGCGATTCCGGTGAGGTCGCCTGCGACCACTACCACCGCTACCGCGACGACGTCGCGCTGATGAAGCGGCTCGGGCTTCAGACCTACCGCTTCTCCGTCTCATGGCCGCGCGTGCTGCCCTTCGGCGCAGGCGAGGTCAACGAGAAGGGCATCGGATTCTACTCGCGCCTCGTCGACGAGCTGCTCGGCGCGGGGATCAAGCCGTGCCTCACGCTCTACCACTGGGACCTGCCTCAGGCGCTGCAGGACCGCGGCGGCTGGGCCGACCGCGACACCGCGAAGCGCTTCGCGGAGTACGGCGAGCTGATCTTCGCGCGGCTCGGCGACCGCGTCTCGCGCATCATCACCCACAACGAGCCGATCGTGACGTCGATGATGGGCTACCGGGCGGGCGTGCTCGCGCCGGGCATCCGCGACCTTCGCATGACCGCGCGCGCGATCCACCACCTGCTGCTCTCACACGGCCTCGCCGTCGCCGCGTACCGCGCGTCGGGCCGACGCGGCGAGATCGGCATCACCCACGCGAACACGAGCTACGAGCCCGCCGACGCGAGTCCCGAGAACGCGCGCGCCTGCGAGCTCGCGCGCGACTTCGACACCCGCACCTGGCATGGGCCCGTCTTCGGCCGCGGCTATCCCGACTCGGTCGTTCGCTACTACGAGAGCCGGGACGCCGCGCTCCCCGTCGACGGCGACGACCTGAAGACGATCGGCGCGCCGATCGACTTCCTGGGCGTGAACTTGTACAGCCGCGAGCGCGTCGTCGCCGACGCCAAGCGCGGCATCGGCTACCGGGCCGCGCCGCCGACGCTGCCGGTTCTGCCAATGGGCTACGAGGCCGCGCCGTTCGCGCTCGGCGACTTCCTGCGCTTCGTCTCGGCCGAGTACGGCAGGCCGAGGATCTACGTGACCGAGAACGGTGTCTGTGACAACACGGAGCCCGCGAACGGCGCGATCGACGACGTCCAGCGCACGGAGCTCCTGCGCGGCTTCCTCGGCGGCATGCACGCTGCGATCGCCGACGGCTCCGCGGACGTCTGCGCGTACTACGTCTGGTCGCTGCTCGACAACTTCGAGTGGGCGTTCGGGAACTCGAAGCGCTTCGGAATCGTCTGGACGGACTTCAAGACCCAGGCCCGGATTCCGAAGGCGAGCGCGGCGTTCTTCTCCGACGTGATCCGGAGGAACGGGCTCGAGGTCTGAGCTCGCCTCACCGCCACGCGAACACCGGCTGCTCGTAGTGCGCGACGCGCGTCTTGCGCCCGTGCAGCGCGACCTCGCGAAGCTGGTAGAGGACCGCGGCCGTCGGAGCGTGGATGCTCGTGCCGAGCACGGGCATCGGCAGCGAGAGCACGGGACGGTCGCTCTCGGGGATCGCGCGCAGCTGCGGGATGTCGGGGTTGTCGAGCTCGCGCACGGGCACGACGTGCACGGCGGCGACCTCGTCGGGGTTCGGGACGAGCGCGCGCGCCTCGCCGCCCCAGCAGACGACGGGCGTGATCACGTAACCGGAACGCGTGACGAAGTCGTCGAGGCGGCCGAGCACGGCGTCGACGCCGAGCAGAAGGCCGAGCTCCTCGTGCAGCTCGCGAAGCGCGGTCTCGTCGGGGGTCTCGCCGGGGTCGATGCGGCCGCCGGGGAGCGCCCACTGTCCCGGGTGGTTGCGCATTCCGGACGCGCGCCGCGTGATCAGGAAGCAGGCTTCGCCCGCGTCGTCACCGACCAGTGTCGCGGCGACGGCCGCGTGCTTGAGCGCCGGGTCGGGACGCGCGTGGCGATCGAAGCGCGCCAGGTTCGCCTCGACTCGCGCTCGAAGTCCCGTCCCGAATCGATTCAACTCAATCCTTCGGCAGGTGCAGGATGCGCTCGGCGATGATGTTCTTCTGGATGTTCGGCGTGCCGCC
>CAZMKX010000770.1:0-2091 GCA_964566375.1 uncultured Myxococcales bacterium | reverse complement strand
GAGCCGACGGTGTTGACGAAGTAGACGTCGCCGACCGCCGGCGAAGCGCCGCTCGATCCGCTCTGCGCCCGCGCGAGCAGCGGAAAGAGCGCGCCGAGCACGAGTGCGGGCGGCAGCATCGCGCACGCCGCAACACCGAACTGTGCCGCGACCAGGAGCTCCGGCGATCCGCCATGGCGCCGCACCAGCGCCATGAACAGTCCCGGCAGGAGCGGCAGCAGCGACAGCGAGCCGAGCGAGAGCAGTCCGAGCGCAGCGATCCCGACCGCGTAGACCAGGAGCGGGCGGCGCAGACGGTCGACGAAGGCGCGCGCGGCGAGCGAGCCCGCGCCGATTCCGAGCAGAAAGGCCGCGAGCATGCACGCGAAGGCGTAGATCGACGAGCCCAGCACCATCGAGAGCGCGCGCGTCCAGGTCACCTCGTAGACGAGCGAGGTGAAGCCGACGGTGCCGTAGGCGAGCAGTGCCGGGTTCCAGCGGGCGAGCGCATCTTCCGTCACCCGCGGCGGCTCGACGCGCGGGGTCTGGTCGCGAACGGACCGCGCCAGCAGGAGCGCGAGCACGCCGAGCGCCAGATACGCTCCCGCGGCCACGTGGTTGGACAGTTCCACGCCGAGGCGCGGCAGCAGCAGGAACGTCGCGAGGAAGACGCCGCTCACGGCGCCGAGCGTGTTGATCCCGTAGAGCAGCGCGATGCCGCCGCCGGCGCGGTCGTCGCGAACCAGCGCGCGCGTCAGGAACGGAAGCGTGAGCCCCATGCCGATCGTCGGCAGGCACAGAACCGCGAAGGCGAGCGCGAAGCGCGCCAGCGCCGAGGGCCAGAAGGGCAGGTCCGCGAGCAGGCTCCGCGAGAGGACGGGAAAGAACGAGAACAGAAACGGCACGCCGAGCGCGTACACGCCGACCGCCAGCTCGATCCAGCCGTAGGCGCGCACGCCGTTGCGAACGCGGCCGGCGATCCGGCCGCCGAGCAGCCCGCCGATGCCGAGCCCGGTCATGTAGGCGACGAGGATCGTCGAGATCGCGAGCGTGGTCGTGCCGAAGACCAGCCGCAGCAGCCGCGACCACACCACCTCGAGCACGAGGCTCGCGGCGCCGGACAGGAAGAAGCAGACGCCGACCGCGACGAGAAGCGCGGCGCCGGGCCGTCGCGGGGAATCAGCGGCGTCGCTCATCGCGCGAGTCTAACACCCGGGCTCGCGCGGCCGGCTCAGTCGTCTTCGCGCCGGCCCCAGCGGATCGCGCCCGAGGCGGCCGCGGTGAGAGACTTCTCGCGCCTCGTCTCGAGGTGCTCGGTCAGGAAGAGCACGAGCGATTCGCAATCCTCGGCCGAGCGCCGCATCTCCTCGGGCGAGCTCGCGTCGACCGGCAGGATCGCCTTGAACTCGCGCGCGCCCTCGACGCGGACCACCGCGCGCGCCTCGCGGGGACCCGACCAGCGGTAGGAGAACGTCAGCGTGGCCAGGTCGCGCCGGCGCCGCTCGAGCGCATCGTCGCGCCGGCGAACCGCGAGGTCGTAGTCCTGGTCCAGGACGTCGAGGAGCAGATCCTCGAACTCGCGTTCCAGCGCCTTGTGTTTGCCGTTGCTCGCCACGACGCACCCCCTGCCGCTCACCGGCGGCCCGCGATCTCCCCTCGGCATACGTCTTCGGCCCCGGCGCGGCGAAGTTTGAGCCGAATGTCCACGAGCGTCCCGAGCTTTGCGCTCCTGCGCACGGCTTGCATGTTCGTGTACGCTGCGCCCTCGATGAGCACCCCGATGGTCTTCGCCGCGAGCCCGCTCGATCGCGCCAGCCACCTGCGCAAGGACGGCGCCTGGCTCTCGGCCGCGCTCGACAACGACTCGAGCCGGTTCCTTCCGTTCCACCGGCTGAACGTCCTGGTGAAATCCGGAAAGCCAGAGCTCGGCTGGGCGAACCCGGCGATCCGCAGCGTGATGGACGCGCGCACCGGCGCCGTCTTTCTGGGCCTTCGCGACGGCCTCGCGCACTTCGCGGTGGATCTGACTCCCCTACACGATCCGGTGACGGAGCTCGGTCTCGCGGGCGCGGCGGATTTCGCGGACGTCCGCCAGATCGCGGCCAGCCTGCC
>CAZMKX010000769.1:0-2097 GCA_964566375.1 uncultured Myxococcales bacterium | reverse complement strand
GTCCCGTGCGCGGGCTCGAAGTACGCGTAGCGCTCGCCGTAGCAGCCGCTCGGCGCGAGACCGAGGCCGCCGACCAGAGCTGCCGCCGCGTCCGAAAGGATGTCGCCGTACAGGTTCGGAAGCAGCACGACGTCGAGCTCGTGGGGGTGCGCGACCAGCCGGTGCGCCAGATCGTCGACGATGCGGACCTCGAACGGCACGTCGGGATACGCGCGCGCGACGCGTGAGGCGACGTCGCGGAAGAGCCCGTCGGTCTGCGCGAGCATGTTGTGCTTGGTGCCGCAGGTGACGCGGCCCGGCCGGCCGATCGCGCGGCGCCGGCGCGCGAGCTCGAACGCGAACCGTGCGACTCGCTCGCTGCCGCGCTCGCTGATCACCTTGAGCGCGAAGCGGCCGGGGGCGAGCTCGCCGATCGAGCGCCCGCTGGTGCGGCTCACGAGCGCGAGAGGGGCGAGGCGCTCGAGCTCGCCCTCGACGCCCACGTAGAGGTCCTCGAGGTTCTCGCGCACGATCGCCAGGTCGATCCCCTCGGGCCGCGCGAGGGGGCTGCGCGCGCCCGGCAGGAAGCGCACGGGCCGAAGGTTGGCATAGGTCTGCATGCCCCAGCGCAGGTAGAAGAGCGTCGCCGCGCTGGCGCCGCTGGTCGCGCCGAAGAGCGTCGCGTCGGAGGCGTCGATCGCCTCGCGCGCCTCGGATGGGCTCGGTCGCAGCCAGTCGATCGGGAGCCCCAGGCGCTCGAGCAACCCCACCGTCGGCCGCATCGCTTCGGGGGCCGCGTCCTCGCCTTCGATCACCACGACCCGTTTTCGCGCCATCGGCCCTTCCTAGCACGGCGACGCGATTCGCATTTGCCGGGGCGACTGCGCTATAACACCGTTAGCTGTAACGCCGTTACAGAAGGCCCGTCGATGATCCACCCCCCCGAGAACGAAGAGCCGCGCCGCCGCGATTCCTCGCGTCGCGCGATCCTGGAAGCCACCCAGGCGATCCTGCTCGAGGGCGGCTTCGGCGAGCTCTCGATCCGGCGGGTCTCCGAGCGCTGCGGCTTCAAGGCGCCGACGATCTACCATCACTTTCGCGACAAGACCGGGCTGATCGACGCCCTGCTCGAGGAGCGCTTCGCGGAGCTCCTGGCACGGCTGCAGCGCGTCCCGGACGACGCCGAGCCGCTGCGCTACATGCGCGCGCTGGCGCGGGCCTTCATCGAATTCGGGCTCGAGAACCCCGCGCACTACGCGCTGCTCTCGGCGCCGCGCGGCGGGCCGGACGACTTCCTGCCCTCGGCCGAGGCGGCGCGCGAGCTCGTCTTCGGCGCGCTCGCCGAGGTTGCCGCACGCGGAGGCCTGCGGACGGGCGATCTCGAGTCGGCATTCCAGCTCGCCTGGGTGGTTCTACACGGCGTCGTGTCGCTGCGCATCAGCCGGCCCGGCTACGCGTGGAGTCCCGACCTCGTCGAGCTGGCGCTCGACGTGATCGAGCGCAGCGTTCTGGGAAGGGAGATCGAAACGTGATGGTGCGATGGTTTGCAGCGATGTCCGCGGGCCTGCTCCTGAGCGGCGGGCTCGCCGGCTGCCGCAAGCAGGACACGGCCGAGGAGTCGCCCGCGAAGGCGGTCGTGCTGGCGCCGGTGGTGGTGCGCGACGTCGAGGAGCGCCTCGCGGCAACCGGCCAGCTTCTCGCCAAGCAGCACGCCGACGTCGCCGCGCAGGTGGGCGGGGAGATCACGCAGATCCTCGTCGACGAGGGTCAACCCGTCGCCGAGAACACGGTCGTGATCGAGATCGACCCCGACCGCCGCCGCATCGACCTCGACCGCGCGCGCGCGCGGGCCGCGGAGGCCGCCTCCGCGCTCGCCGAGGCGGAGCGACAGAACAAGCGCGTGCAGGAGCTCGCGACCAGGGACATCGCCTCGCGGGCGCAGCAGGACCAGGCGAAGACGAATCTCGAGGGCGCGCGCTCGCGCTTGCAGGCCGCGCAGGCGGATCTCGGCGCCGCCGAGCGCGCGACCGCCGACTCGCGCGTCGCGACCCGCTTCGCCGGCGTGATCGGCCGGCGCTTCGTCTCTCGCGGCGAGTTCGTGCAGCCGGGACAGAAGCT
>CAZMKX010000768.1:0-2100 GCA_964566375.1 uncultured Myxococcales bacterium | reverse complement strand
GTCGGTCCCGCGATGAGCTTCTTCACTTCCTTCTGCGACTTGCCACAGAAGGAGCAGGCGAGATTCGTTCCCTCTTCTTTCTTTTTCATCCGCCGCGCTTCCCCTCTGTGCCCCCGCTGGCGGGGCGCTCGTGCCTGGAGATGATGCGATCGACCAGTCCGTATTCGACGGCAGCCTGGGCCGACATGAAGCGGTCGCGCTCCGTGTCGTCCTGGATCACCGAGGCGTCCTTGCCGCAGTGCTCGGCGAGGATGTCGTTGATCTTCTCGCGCAAGGTCAGGAACTCCTGCGCGTGGATCTGGATGTCGGTGGTCTTGCCCTGCACGCCGCCCCAGGGCTGGTGGATCATCACGCGCGCGTGCGGCAGGCACGAGCGCTTGCCCTTCGAGCCCGCCGCGAGCAGGACCGCGCCCATGCTCGCCGCCTGGCCCATGCAGATGGTCTGCACGTCGGGATTCACGTACTGCATCACGTCGTAGATGCCGAGACCGGCGTTGACGTCACCGCCGGGCGAATTGATGTAGATGAAGATGTCCTTCTCGGGGTCGTCCGCTTCCAGGAAAAGAAGCTGCGCGATCACCAGGTTGGCGACGTCGTCGTTGATGGCGCTGCCGAGCACGATGATGCGATCGCGCAGCAGCCGCGAGTAGATGTCGTAGGCGCGCTCGCCACGGTGCGACTGCTCGATCACCATCGGAATCAGCAACGACATGCCCCTATTCTAGCGGATCGCCCCGAAACACCCTGCCCCACGCAGTGCGAGCGCATGTCAGTTTCTGATTGAATTCCGCACGTTTAGCCATCAGAAAGCTTAGCTGCGGCGAGCGCGAATTCAACCACCTTCTCTTCCACGACACCGGCGCGCAGCGAGTCGATCAGTCCGTGCTCGCGGTACTCGCGCTTGACCTCGGAGAGCTTGCGCTGGCTCGCCTCCGCGATGCGCGCGATCTGCGCGTCGACCTCTTCGTCGCTGGCGGTGATCGACTCGGCCTTCGCGATCTCCGGCGCCAGCAGGGCGAGCTTGATCTCGCGCTCGACCTGCGGGCGGAGCTCCGTCTGCCAGCGCTCGACCAGCGGACCGAGCACCTCGCGGTCGAGCTGCGCGCCGCCGAACTGCTGAAGCATGCGCTGGATGCGTGCGCGCAGCTGCGCGTCGACGAGCGCTGCGGGGATCGGGAAGGGGTTGGACTCGACGAGCTTCTCGACGATCGCCGCGCGCTCGAGCCGCGCGAGCTCCGCGGCGCGGCCAGCGCTGATGCGCTTTTCGAGATCCGCGCGCAGCTCCGCAAGCGTCTCGAAGTTCGACACGTCCTTGGCGAACTCGTCGTCGAGCGCGGGCAGCTCGCGGCGCTTGAGCGCGACGAGCTTCACCTCGAAGCGAACCGTCTTCGCGCGCAGCTTCTCGTCCGCGTGGTCGTCCGGCATCGCGACGTCGAACGCCTTCTCGTCGCCCACGCGCAGCCCGATCAGCTGGTCCTCGAAGCCGCCGAAGGTGCGGCCGGCGCCGAGCTCGATCTGCGATTCGCGCGCGCTCGAGCCCTCGAACGGCTCCCCGTCGATCTTGCCGACGTAGTCGATCACGGCGATCAGGCCTGCGGCGGCGGGGACCGCGCTGTCCTCGTCGACCACCTGCGCGTGTCGCAGCCGCAGGTCCTCCAGATGCGCCTCGACCGGATCCTTCTCCGGGGTCGGCAGCACCGGCCGCTTGAGCTCGAGCCCTTTCACGGCCGTGACGGTGATCTCGGGCCGCACGTCCACCAGCGCGTCGTAGGCGTACTGGCTGCCCGGCTTGGGCAGGTCGCTCGGATCGAGTCGAGGCTCGCCGAGCACGTCGAGCTGCTTCTGCTCGATCGCCTTGAAGAGCGAGCTCTCGATCAGCCGCTGCAGGACCTCGCCCGAGGCGCGGTCCCCGTAGTACTGCTCCAGGACTTCGCGCGGTGCCTTGCCCGGGCGGAAGCCCTTGATGTGCGCGCTGCGCCGCATCTCGCGGAAGAACGACTCGAATGCCGCGTCGACCTCGGTGGTCGGGATCTCGATGTGCAGCCGCCGCTCGACGGGGCCGGTTTCTTCGACGCTGACGTTCATTTCGGCTCCATGGTG
>CAZMKX010000767.1:0-2110 GCA_964566375.1 uncultured Myxococcales bacterium | reverse complement strand
GCGAGAGCGCGACGTGCGTGAAGCCGACCTCGCGCGCGAGCGCGCCGATCTCGCGCTCGAGCTCCGGCGCGCGGTAGGCGTGCAGCACGACGACGGCCAGGCTCGAGAGCCCGTGCGCGCGCAGCCGCTCGAGGTCCGCGCGCAGCCGCGCCGGATCGGGACGCGCGAGCGTCGCGCCGCTCGCGTCCGCGCGCGCGTCGATCTCGAGCGCCTCGCGATAGAGCAGCTCGGGCTTGCGGATCTCCAGGTCGAAGATGCGCGGCCGCGCCTGCGTGCCGATCGCGAGCAGATCCCCGAAGCCGCGCGTGATCGCGAGCGCGAACGGCGTGCCTTTCCGCTCGAGCAGCGCGTTGGTCGCGAGCGTCGTGCCCATGCGGATGTCGCAGGCCGGGATCGGCTGCGATGGCCCGAGGCCGAGGATCTCGCGGATCGCGACCAGGGGCGCGCGATCGGACGAGAGCACCTTCGCGATGCGCAGCGCGCCCGTGCGAGGCTCCCGGCCGAGGCAGTCCGTGAACGTCCCGCCGCGGTCGATCCAGAACTGCCAGCGCGACTCGGCCATGGGGCGAAGCGTACTACTGCATGAACTCGATCGCCTCGGCGCAGCGCTCCTTCACGGCGGGATCGACCTGCTGCGCGCAGCGCTGGCGCACCAGCGGCGCGACGGTCTCGTCGCAGGTGAACTCGAGCGAGTCGAGCGCCTGCAGGACCACCGCCGGCTCGCGGTCACCGAGCGCGTCGAGCAGTCCCTGGCACGCCATGAAGCCGTCGGCCTCGCCGCCCTGCTTCGCCGCCTGCTCGCGCACGCGCGCATCGGGGTCGTTCTTGAGGATGTCGAGCAGCGCCTCGAGCGCGGGGCCTTCCGGCTCGAGCCCCTCGACGGCCTCGATGCGCATGTCGGGATTGCTGCTGCGCAGCTGCTCGAGCAGATCCGCCTGACTGCGCGCGCGCTCCTCGCGCCGCGCCGCGAGCTCGGCCTTCTGCTCCTCGCTCGCGCCCTTCTCGCGCTGCTCGCGAAGCTGGCCGCGAAGCGCGTCGGCCATCTCGCGGCGCTTCGCCTTCTCCGCGGTCGCGGCCGGCGTCGCGGCCGGCGCGGGCGTGTCGCCGACCTCGAGCCGCGCGAGCTGGTGCCGGTCCGTCCGCGCGTCGAACTTCCACTGCGCGCGGTACGGCAGATCCTCGAGCAGGAGCGCGACCACGGGCTCGAGCGGCTGACCCTGCAGATCGAGCGTCAGCGGCTTCGCGTCGAGATCGCCCGAGAGCTCGAAGCCCGCCAGGCGCGCGAGCTTCTCGAGCAGGAGCCCGCGCGGCGCGTCCTGACACACGATGGTGACGCGCCCGTTCGCGAGCGCGACGTTCGCCTCGCCCTGGGCGACCGCCGCACCCGCTGCCGGGCTCGGCGTCGATGCCGCGCCCGGCCCCTTCTGCTCGCCCCGATCGCAGGCGGCCGCGAAGCAGACCCACGCCGCCAACGCGGCGACTCGAACCCTGTGGCCCCGATCCGTCACTGCCCGTTCCTCCCGCAAGACCCGTCGAAAGAGCGGGTAGAGGTAGCGGAAGTGCGCTGCGGGGGCTCCCCTCGCGGCGCTACGCCGGACGCTTGATCCCCAGGCTCGCCATGCGGCTGCGCAGGGTGCTCGGGTTGAGCTCGAGGATCTTCGCCGCGCCGCGCTCGCCCTCGATCAGCCAGTTCGCCTGCGCGAGGACCGCTTCGATGTGGCGGCGCTCGACCTCCTGGAGCGAGGCCGCGGGCGGCGCGGCGCTCGCGCCGGACGCGGATGCCGGGGCGAAGTCGCCCGGCACCTCGAGCTCCGGCCCGCTCGAGAGCACGACCGCGCGCTCGATCACGTTCTGGAGCTCGCGGATGTTGCCCGGCCACGCGTAGCGCACGAGCCGCGACATGGTCTCGGCCGAGACGCGCTTCTCGGGCTTGCCGAGCTTCTTGGCGAACTTCTGCAGGAAGAACGTCACCAGCAGGGGCACGTCGCCGGCGCGTTCGCGGAGCGGCGGCACGCGCAGCGGAAAGACGCTCAGGCGGTAGTACAGGTCGCTGCGGAAGCGGCCCTCGTTCACGGCGGCCAGCAGATCGCGATTGGTGGCGGCGATGATG
>CAZMKX010000766.1:0-2114 GCA_964566375.1 uncultured Myxococcales bacterium | reverse complement strand
GCTCTCGCCGACCTGTCCGGCCAGTGGCTGAAAAAGCTCGGCGCGGATCGGAATCGTCGAGCCGTTCACCAGCGTGCCGGTCGCGAGCGGGATCGACACGGTGAAGCGCTCGCCGGCGGCGAGCGGCGGCAGATCCCACTGCACCCGCTCGGACGGATCGCAGTTCACGTTGAGCGTGCCGGAGAGCGTGCAGACGCCGCCGTGCGTCGTGTAGTTCTGGTTGATCGCGCCGACCTTCTGGTCCATGCGCATCTCGAGCACGGTATCGATCGTCGCGCCGCCCACGTTGGTCACGACGAAGAGGACGTCGGTGTAGTGCGAGCTCCGGAGCGTGTTCGCGCTGGTCTCGATCTCGAGCTGTAACGGCATGTCCGACTGGACGACGGTAATCGGCGCGGCGCGAGCGGTGAGCAGCGCCGGCGCCTGCAGCTGCGCCACTGGTCGAAGCAGCGCGCCCTCGCCGACCGCTCCCCCGACGTTCACTGTCACCTGACGGGTTCCGCCCTGCACCGGAGTGAGCGTGCCGAGATTCCAGGTCACGACGCCGGCGGAGAAGCTGCCGCCGGCGCTCGCCGAGACGAAGCTCGTCCCCGCGGGAAGCGCGAACGTGAGCGAAGCATTGGCGACGTTACCGGGGCTGACGTTGGCGAAGCTCAGCGTGTAGGTGACGTTCGCGCCCGGAGCGACCGGGTCCGCGGACTCGTCGATCGCCAGGTCGAAGTTCGGGGCGCTCTGGACGCTCGAGGTCTCGACGGCGCTCGCGCGCACCACGCCCGCTTCGAGCACCCGCGTCGCGAGGTTGAGAACGGTGCCGTTGACGGCGCCGGCCGGCACGTACACCGGGATCGAGACGGTCTTGCGCGCGCCCGGCCCGAGCGTGCCGAGGGTCCAGGTGATCGTCTCGCCCTGATCACAATTCACGTTCAGATTGCCGGAGCCGGTGCAGGTGCCGCCGGCGCTGGCGTAGTTCTGATGGAGGGCCGCCATGGCGGAGGGAAAGTCGAGCTGCACGGTCACGTTTGCGACGGGAGCGAGGCCGGTATTGCTCGCAGTCACCTGGACGTTCAGCGCCTCGCCCGGTCGGGCCGTGTCGGGCGGCGCCTCGATCCCGATCGCGAGCTGCGCGAAGGCGGGCTCGGCGGCGAGCGCTGCAGCCAGAAAGACCACCCCGAATGCGAAACGCAGCAACCGCATGATCCACTCACTCCACCCGACGGGGCGGACCGGGCATGAATGAATGGCGAAAGCGCCGCCTGTTCATGCGAGGCCGGCCGACAAGCCCGCATACTGCGTGCGCACTGCGCGTGCTGTCAACGAAAACGCGTGGTTTCAGCGCTGACATCGCGAACAGAAGTGAGTTCCGCGCGCGCCGATCACGATGCGTTTGATCGCGCCACCGCAGCCGAAGCACGGCTCGCCCGTGCGTGCGTACACGCGCCGTTCGTCCTGATACGCGCCATCGCTTCCGTCGGGCGCGAGATAGTCGCTGATCGACGAGCCACCGGTCTCGATCGAGCGCAGCAGCACCTTCTGCGCGGCCGAGATCAGCGCGTCGCACTCCGCGCGAGTGAGTCGCCCGGCAGGCCGTCGAGGCCGGATCCTCGCGAGATACAGAGCCTCGTCCGCGTAGATGTTCCCGATGCCGGCGATCACACCTTGCGCGAGGAGGACGCTCTTGATCGCGACGCGGCGCTTGCGCGTGGCCGCGAAGAGCTCCGCGCCGGTGACCGCGAGCGCGTCGACCCCGAGCTTCGCGAGCCGGGGATCGATCGCACCGGGCGCGAGCAGCCGCACCTTGCCGAACTTGCGCACGTCGCGGAAGAACAGCTCCGGTCCGCCATCGTCGAACTCGATCCGCAGGTGCGTGTGCGAGTCGGGCCGGAAGCGGGTCTGCTCGTCGGGCGCGAGCGAGGCGCGCGTGGCGGCGGAGAGCAGACGCACCGAGCTCGCGTGCTCGGTGAAGAGCTGCCCCGACATGCCCAGGTGCAGGAGCAGGCGGCGGCCGTCGTCGAGCCCGGCGAGCAGGTATTTGCCGAGCCGCTCGAGTCCCGTGACGCGCGCGCCCGGCAGCGCGCGTTCGAGCTCGGCCGGCGGCGTCAGGAAGAAGTAGCTCG
>CAZMKX010000765.1:0-2116 GCA_964566375.1 uncultured Myxococcales bacterium | reverse complement strand
GCAACGCCATCCTGGCCGATCAGTTCCTGCAGCTCTTCGACGGCTTCTCGATCGGCTCGAACGACCTGACCCAGCTCACGCTCGGCGTCGACCGCGACGCGGATCTCCTCGCGCACCTGTTCGACGAGCGCGATCCCGGCGTGAAGAAGCTGATCGCGCAGGTGGTCGAGGCCGCGCACCGCAACGGCCGCAAGGTCGGCCTGTGCGGGCAGGCGCCGAGCGACCACCCCGACTTCGCGGAGTTTCTCGCGGGGCTCGGCATCGACTCGATCTCGCTCTCGCCCGATTCACTCGCGCGCGTGGCGGAGCGCCTCGCGAAGCCTTCCCCGTAGCCCGACCGGAAACGCGCGCTCTTGTTGACTCGAGGATCAGCGGGCGAAATGATGCGAGGCGCTCGCCAGAAGAAGAGAAGCGGCGCATTTCCCGGTCCGGGGACTTCGCGATGGTCACCGAGATCCTGGAGAACTGGAACGCGGGTGATGCCTACGAGCGCTATGTCGGCCGGTGGAGCCGGCGCGTCGCGCGCGAGTTTCTGCATTGGCTAGCGCTGCCACCCGGCCTCGAGTGGATGGATGTCGGATGCGCCAAGGGGCAGCTCACCCAGAGCATACTCGCGGAGTGTCACCCGCGGTCGGTCGTCGGACTGGATTCGTCCGCAGCATTCGTTTCGCAAGCGCGGCAAGCCGTCGGCGATCCCAGAGTCGGCTTCCAGTCCGGCGACGCGGCGGACATGCCGTTCGAGTCCGAGTCCTTCGACGTCACCGTGCCGGGCCGCGTGCTGAACTTCGTTCGAGAGCCTCTCGCGATGGTCTGCGAGATGGCGCGCGTGACCCGGCCTTCTGGGCTCGTCGCCGCCTACGTGTGGGACTACGGTGGGGGGATGCAGATGATGCGGACATTCTGGGATGTGGCGGTCGCTCTGAGCCCGACGGATGCGAATCTCGACCAGGCCGAGCGGTTTCCTCTGTGCCAGCCGGAGCCACTCGGAAGTCTCTTCGAGCGTGCCGGGCTGCGATCGGTTGCCGTTTCCGCCATCGAGGTCCCGACGGTCTTTCGCGACTTCGACGACTACTGGACCCCATTTCTCGGCAGACAGGGCGCAGCTCCCACCTACCTCGCTCGTCTCGACGACGCCTCGATCGAGCGAATCCGAGAGACGCTCCGGGCCCGGTTGGCACCCGCCTCCGGGCCGATCGAGCTCACGGCGCGAGCCTGGGCGGTGCAAGGGAACCTGTGAAACCTCGGTGCGCGACCGCGGCTCTCTCGCTGGCGAGACCGTGCAACCACCCCAAGACAGAGCGGATGCACACCGAATCGCTGAGCCTCGACGCCGAGGTCGAGACGCATCTTTCCGAGACGGGTCTGCCCGCCTCGGGTCCGGGAAGCAGGCGACGATGATCGACGGTAGGAGGATCACGCGCGGCGAGATCCCCAGGATCTGGGAGATCGATCGCAGCGAGACGGTCGAGCGGATCGGCCGGGTCGAGAGCGGAGCGCTCGTGCTGACGCCGTCGCGCATCGAGGCGACCGGCTGGCCGCCGGGCGAGCCCGAGAGGTACACGCCGATCCTCGAGGACTGCTTCGACCGCGGCGGCTGGCTCTACGGTCTGTTCGATCTCGACAGAGTGGTCGGGGCGGCCGCTCTGGAGAGTCGCTTCATCGGAGCGGGCGACCAGCTTCAGCTGATGTGGCTGCACGTCGGACGCGCGCATCGCGGCCGCGGGCTGGGCGGGCGGCTCTTCGAGCTCGCGGCGCGCGAGGCGGCCGAGCGCGGCGCGAAGCGCCTGTACATCTCGGCAACCCCGTCGGAGAACACGATCGCGTTCTATCTGGGTCGAGGCTGCACGCTCGCATCGACGCCGGACCCCGAGCTGCTCGCGCTGGAGCCGGAGGACATCCACCTGGAGTGCGCGCTCCCTCTGGACCCAGAAGCCGCCCGGCGAGGCGGGCCCTCGCCTTAGTGGATCCCGCTCCCGCCCGTCAGCGCCTTCACGATGTCGCCGATCACCGCCTTCGCGTCGCCGAACGCCATCATGGTGTTGTCGGCGGTGTAGAGCTCGTTGTCGACGCCGGCGAAGCCCGGGCTCATCGAGCGCTTGATCGCGATCACCGAGCG
>CAZMKX010000764.1:0-2120 GCA_964566375.1 uncultured Myxococcales bacterium | reverse complement strand
TGCTCGGCCTCGGGCTCGGCATGCCCGAGTGGCTGATCTTCGCGATCGCCGTCGGAATCCCGCTCAGCGTGACGCTTCAGATGGTTCCGAGAGTCCGACGGCACGCGCGACCGGAGCTCTTGCCGTTCGTGATGCCGCTCTTCACCTATGGCTTCGCGATCTGGGCCATGCTCTTCGCGGATGCGGCGCTCCTCCGGCAGGCGCAGTTCGGCTGGGCGCTGGGGAGCGTGTCCCTGGTGGGCCTCTATCTGTACGGCCTTCCGTACTCGTTCGGCCGCGCAACGGAGATGCAAGCGAGTGCTTGAGGCGCGCGACGTCGACGGCGTCATCCGCAGCCTCGACCAGATCGTCCACTGGTCGAAGCAGCACGAGCATTGCGCGGGCTACTTCGCGGCGCTGTACCGCTGCGTGACCCTTCGCGTGCGAGAGGACATCGGCAAGGGTGTGTTCGAGGACGGCCCGCGGATGGAGGCGCTCGACGTCGCGTTCGCGAACCGGTACCTGCGGGCTTTCGAGCAGTGGCGCGACGGGGGCACGCCGTCGCAAGCCTGGGCGTTGGCGTTCGAGGCTTCGGACGAGCATCGGCTGATCGTGCTGCAGCACCTCCTGCTCGGAATGAACGCCCACATCAATCTCGACCTCGGCATCGCCGCCGCGGAGACCTGTCCCGGCCACGCGCTCGATGCCCTCGAGACCGACTTCATGCGCATCAACGACCTGCTCGCGGGAATGTTCGATCAGGTACGGGCAGAGCTCTCCAAGATCTGGCGGACGCTTCGCTGGTTCGATCGGCATCTCGGGGAGATCGAGGACGCGGTCCTGGGCTTCGGCATCCACGAGGCGCGCAGTCGGGCGTGGCACCTTGCGCGGAGCGTGAGCCGCGTTTCGGGCGCGGAGCGGACCGCCGCGATCGATGCGCACGACCGCGAGGTCGCGCGCTTCGGCGCGGCGATCCACAAGCCGCCGAGGCTGCTACGGCTGATCACGCGGATCGTGAGGGTCGGCGAGCACGGAAACGTTGCCCGGAAGATCGACGTGCTCGCGCGCCCGGTCAGCGGTCGCTCTCGCTGAGCTCGCGGAGAAGCCGGCGCGCCAGCGCCGGATCTGCCTGGTCGTGCCCCTCGGTGATGGCCGCCACCGTCGGCGCGAGAAGGCTCCGCGCTTCGGCGACCCGACCGCGATCGCGAAGGAAGCGTGCCGCGGAGAGAGCGGCCCGGATCTCCCAGCCGCGCGCGCCGTGGTCGCGCGCAGCTCGAACGGCCGCGACGAGGATCGCTTCCGCTTCGTGCCGGCGTTCGGGCAGGAGCGCACACGCTTCCGCTTTCACGCGCAAGAGCTCCGGCTCGCAAACGTGACGCTCGTGCACGAGCTCGTCGGCGAGCGCTGCGTCCACGAGCTCGATGACACGCGCCGCGTCGCCGGCCGCGAGAAATGCCTCCGCACGAATCGGGGCGAACCAGGCGCTCGGGGTGCTGCTCAGCAGCGCGAAGCCCGCTTCGAGCCGCGCGAGTCCGGTCGCGACGTCACCCAGGCCGACGCGCGCGGAGCCTTCCGTGCAGAGCGCGCGTGAGACCAACGGGTCCATGCCCTCGTGACGGGCGATCGCTTCGGCCTCGAGCGTGGCGGCGAGCGCGCTCTCGTAGTCGCGCATCAGAAGGTAGGTCGAGGCGATCGCGCTCAGGATCTCCGCGCGGATCAGCGATGTCTCGCCGTCGATGCGCTTGGCGTACTCCGCGCACAGCTCGCGAGCCTTTGCGCGCTGGCCGCACATCCACGCCGTCTGTGGCAGATGGGATTCGGCCGTCCAGGTGATGCCCAGCCCGCAAGCCGCGTCGAGGTGCGCGTTGGCGCGCGGCCAATCGCCGCGAGCGAAGGCCGTCAGGCCCGCGGCCAGATTCGCGCTCTTGATCAACGGCGCGAGGCCGGACCGTCCCGCGCGTTCGAGCAGCTCGTCGGCGACGGCGGCGGCCTCGCTCGTCGACCCGGTCAGCAGAACGGCGCCGTGCATGCCGAGCAGCGCCATGCATGCGCCGAGGGGATCATCGAGCCGCACGGCGAGCGCGTGCGCCCGCTGGTAGCTCGAGAACGCCTCCGCGTCGGAGAAGCCGCGCAGGTTCCCG